>JBJXFC010000212.1:0-2809 GCA_046153915.1 Flavobacteriales bacterium | reverse complement strand
CTCAACACCATCAGTGTGTGGGATAAAATCAAATACGATTATTTGGGAATTGAAAAGCCTCCCCGTTTAGAAAACGATCAAGAAGAACAATTTTAATTTCTGAGAAGATACGAAGCCAT
Source organism: Flavobacteriales bacterium (assembly GCA_046153915.1). Taxonomy (GTDB): domain Bacteria; phylum Bacteroidota; class Bacteroidia; order Flavobacteriales_D; family Sanyastnellaceae; genus JANNVZ01. The sequence goes on along the minus strand of JBJXFC010000212.1, from coordinate 2,690 downwards.
GTGCACATCTTCCTGATCTGTAATTTTGATGTTCTCCCGATTGCCTTGCACAAGATGAATGTGTTCTCCCGTAGCTTCCACCACAGATGCATCATCAGTAAACGACGGTTTATACTCCTGTAAATACGCTTTGCGCAAAATAGTAATATCAAAACACTGCGGTGTTTGAACGATGCGGTACACATTGCGATCTACCGTCGTACTGCCGGCTTCACTCACTACACGCAGGGTATCTGCTGGCTGAATAACGGGAACTGCATTGCCATGCTCTCGTGCCACCTGATAACAAATACTGATGGTCTCAATGCTCACAAGAGGGCGCACCGCATCGTGCACACCAACAATAGCTTGTGAAGCTTCGATGCTTTCCAATCCATTTTTAACCGAATGAAAACGCTCTGCCCCGCCGGGAATGATATTGTGTGGAATATCAAAACCAAATGTGCGGATCAAATCTTCCCAGTATCCGATGTATTCGGGATTCATAGCAAGCACAATATTTATTTCCGGATTGTAAGCACGAAATCGCTCCATGGTATGCACAAGAATGGGTTTGTCGTGGATCACCATAAACTGCTTTGGCAAATTGCTTTGCATGCGAAGTCCTTTTCCTCCGGCTACGATGATGATGTATTCGTTTGGGCGATGTGACATAGATGGGCGAAGGTATGATTTGTATTGGGTTCGGACAAAAATGCGCAGAGGCGCAATGCATTGCGACTGTACAGAAAATTGAAACAAAAAACCCCCGATTTCTCGGGGGTTTTAATATTCTTTCAATGTGATTATTTCACAAATTTGCGGTTGTAAATCGATTGTCCATCCGCAGACACACGCACTGTGTAAACTCCTTCAGCCAGATCTCCCAGACCAATGATGGTGCGCTGAGAAGCGGGTGATGCAAGGTCTTTGCTGAATGTTATTCTTCCTGTTGCGTCAAACAATTCGATGGTTACTTTTTCGGCAGCTAGTGCAGTTCCAAATGTCAATTGAACTTCATTGTTAAGTTGAAGGAATTGAACGCCTGTTTCTGCAATAACCTCTGCTGATTTTACACTAACCTGAACAGTCTGGGTTGAAGAACACACTCCTGAAACTGCTGATACATTAACGGTATACTCACCTGCTGCTGCAAATTGCGGCACAAAGATTTCTCCCGTTCCTGACTGTCCATTGCTGCACGTCCAGGTAATTTCTCCCTGATTGGTGTAAGCAGACAATACCGCCGATGCAGCGCCATTCTCCATAACGATCGTTTGTGGAGTAAGATCCATAGTAAGGCTCACCGATTGTGGATCGTTGATGATCACTTCCTGTGCGAAGTTTGTGCAATTGGTATAAACATGCAAGGTGTAATTACCCGATTTCAGATTTTCGATAATGCCTGTTTGACCATCCACTTCTGATGAAGTAACAACCTGGTTTTTGGTGTTGCGCAATTCATAGCTAAACCACTCTTCGTTGGATACGTTGAATTCGATAACGCCATCTTCGCCCTGATCGCATAACGGAGCACGGATATCTGCAATGCTTACCAAAGAAGGCGATGGTTCAGCAATTACAATGATTTGTTCGCTCGCTGTGCATGCCTCACTCGCAGAAACCTGCAGGGTGTAAGTTCCAGCGGCCAGGTGATCGAATGTTGCACTGCCTGAAGAAATGTATTCATTGTTGCCTGCTTCATCTTCCAATACTACGCTCCAGTTTCCTGATGGAGTGGTAACATCAATACTTCCATCTGCTGATCCAAAACACGCTGCATCAGTCATCAAAACACTTACCGGTGCTGTTGCGTGTATCACCAGGCGATTGCCTTGATAAGGCGTGTTGGTAACAATCGACATCTGTTCACCTGCTTCGAGGTGAATAACTGTGCCCGTGATTAAATCCTCAACAAGCAAACAAGCACCCAGCGGCAGATTTTGAATTTCTTCGATGCTGAATATATAAGTACCCGCCTCAGGCATGTCGAGATACACTGGCACGCTTAAATCTGCATTCAGTGGGCGACTATCTGTAGCGAGCGGAATATTGTCTTCTGACATCAGCGATAACTCAACCGCTTCGGCTGTTGGGCTTTCAAGGTCAAATGCATCCAGACCATCAAAAGCATTTGACGCTCCATTGTCGAAAGCCAGAATACTTTCATCGCTGAAACCATTGCGCGATAATTTGAAAGAAACAAATTGATTTTCGTCGATGTTACTTCTTTCGAAAATGGTTCCTACATTGGTTTTATATGATTCCTGGTACGTCAGATTCTGACCAACCGTATTCACCTTCACAAGGAATGACTGACTGTGCGGCATATAACGTGACGCCAATCCAAGACCGTTGGTCGCATTGTAGTTTTTGTAAGCTTTTGTCTCATAATCGTAGACGTAATATACACGGGGATTGGACACGCTGAATGTCGATGTAACCTGATTCCAATCTACTTCACTCGGATATGGGTTTGTCATCAGATTCCAACCATCATTCAAAATTCCGCCTCCGGTTATTGTATAAGGAAGTGCAGTGTTGAATGTTCCTGTTTGAATGGCTCCGGTATTGTCAATGTTTGGTGCAGCTGATTGCAACCATACAAAAAATCCGGTGTTACCAGATCCGCTGATGGCGTCGGTAACGTTTGTTGCATTCACATAGCCAAGGTTGAGTCCTCCAGCCGTTGATTCAGTGTAGCTGCGAAT
>JBJXFC010000201.1:0-3536 GCA_046153915.1 Flavobacteriales bacterium | reverse complement strand
GCTCTTGCCAACTCCGGATTGATAGGGCGTTCAGCTCCTTTGTTCAATTGACGAACAGATGCATCGTCGTTGATGGCCACTACGAGTCTGTCTCCAAGTTCGCGCGCCTTTTCCAGGTAAGTCACATGGCCCTGGTGAAGAATATCGAAAACACCATTGGTAAAAACAATCTTATCACCTGCCGACTTCCATTGCAAACAAAGTGCTTGCAACTCGGCTGTTGTAGCACAGTGAATCATACTTTGATTTTTTTCGAAGTAACAATCATGAACCCAATAGCACCTACCAGAATATCAAATGTCGTTTTGAGTGACCATGAAATAAGTGCGTATATTTTACCTGCTTCGGCACTGTAGTTAAGTGCTTTGAAAGCGGCCACAGCCATACCGTGAAATGCCCCGGCACCGCCCGGAGTAGGAACAATCATTCCCAAACTACCTGCTGCAGTAAAGAAGATAGTATCCGCGAATGTGAGATGAGCAGTTTCCTGCAATGCACTCATGGAACAATAGGCCATCATCAACCAAAGGAACCAGATTCCAAAAGAATAAAACCAGAATAGAAATTGTTTTTTGATCTTAAAAATGGACTTCAATCCTTCTGTCATGCCCTTCATGAAATTGACGACTTTCTGAACCATGGGGTGGCTCTGGAAATACTTGATGACCACAATAAAAGCGATGATTCCAATGATGCCCGCAATGGCCAGGTATAAAAACAAATTGCTGGCGCTACCTGGTTCTTGAGCATCCGAAGAACTTCCGCTATTGAGCAGAGCGTGAAGGGCATCGGCCTTTACAACGAATGCAAGAAATATAACCAGTGCCAAAAGGCAAACGTCAACAATACGCTCCAGGATTACTGTGCCTATGAGTTTATCTACTGGAATTTTTTCTGCACGATTCAACAATGTGCATCTGGCAAGTTCTCCGCTTCTTGGTATCAGATTGTTCATGCAATATCCAAAAGCAACGCTGTGAATGCTTGTCCATGGATTTGCTCTGTAGCCCATGGGTTCGAGCATCAGATTCCAGCGCAAACCGCGCACTAAAGTGGCTCCATAGCCCAGCACAAACGATACACAAATCCAAAACCAGTTGGCATTGGCAAGACTAGGCTTTACGTCGTTTTCCCAACTGATATCCTTGTATAAATACCACATCATTCCTGCGGCCAGCCCGAGGAATCCAACGTAAATCAGGATTTTGCGAATGTTCAAAATCGAATTTATTTAGTGAGCTTATTTGTAGCGGTATCCGGGAAAACAATGGTCGGTTTGAAAGTGAGTGCTTCCTCCCGACTCATGTGCGCGTAGGTAATAACGATTACAACATCACCTGGTTCAACCCGGCGGGCTGCTGGTCCATTGAGACAACAGACACCACTGCCTCGTTCTCCTGTGATGATATAGGTTTCCAGACGTTCACCATTCATGCAATTGAGCACCTGCACTTTTTCGCCTTCAATCATGTCGGCCGCTTCCATCAGCAAGGGATCCAGTGTTATGCTTCCGATGTAATTGAGGTTGGCCTCCGTCACTGTAAGACGGTGGATTTTTGATTTCAAAACTTCTAATAACATGGGCGCGAATGTAAGGCTGGAAGATGTTTGGGTTTGTAGACACTGATATTCTTCTTAAATCCAATTGGTTACTGGTTTTGGAATGCTTTCTTTCGGAAACGGCTATCTTTCTTCATGCCATTGAAAGCATTGCTCAGAATCTGCTTTGTCCTTACAAATACATCTTTTTCCGGCTTTTTTAGTTGATTCATTACGTATTTATTTGATTTTTTGAGGTGATATAAGGTTTTTCAGAATGCATAATATATTGTACAAAAGGAGACTAAATGAACGTAATGCATAAAATACTATGCATCTGAACGTAGTATCCGATGGGATTTGAAGTTGACAGTTTCGATCTCAATTTTTGATGTCTTGATGATTTTAAGCAAGCGGTTAGGTCGTAATCTCTGATGTGGGCAATTTTCCAACTTGTGTGTAAAAAAGCCCGTTTTGTCTAAAACCCCTCACTTACAGTCACATTACTAAGTGTATGGCGTACAAATTACCCATGAGGCCATTTTACACGAAACTTAAGATTGCCACCCTTACCGTAACGCTGTTGATTCTGAGCTCGTCTCTTAAAGCACAGTGTCCACATGTTTTTGACTTTTACGGTCAGGTGGTTGACAATCCATACTGGTATTCCTGTAGCGGGAATGATTACAGTTTCAACCTGACCTCGCCAAATACATGGGGCGACTATACCATTGATTGGGGAGATGGTTCTGCACAGTCCTCGGGCACATCCTGGAGTCCGCCCACGTTTCTCAATCACGTCTATCCGGCTGCCGTTGATACATTCGTTGTTACCATTACGGAAATAAACACGGGTTGCATTGTGACCGGAACAGTGATTATGGAAGAGGCGTCTAGTGCATCCATTCAAATTCCGGTGGGTGGTCTTACGCAGGCTTGCGCTCCGCAAATGATGGAGTTCATCAACTCTTCTACCAACGTTTCGGAAACTACGATCTTTACCTGGGACTTTGGTGATGGCTCTCCCATTCTCACCTTCGACTACACCAACTGGAATCAAACAATACAACATACCTATGAAGTAGGAACCGTCACTTGCGAAACGGAGGTCACATTGACTGCAGAAAATTATTGCAACACGGTACAGGGAGGAAATTCGACAGCCACTTTTAATCCGATTCGCATCTGGGATTTGGATGATCCAAGTATCACTCCGTCAGCTACCTTGTTATGTTATCCCGACACGACGGTGACCTTCATGAACACAACCTATCGGAATTGTCTTTTTCAGGGTAATATCTACCAGCGTTATGAGTGGTGGAATTTTGGCGATTACTGGGGACTGGGTTACGATAGTATTATCGACTGGACACCCTGGCCACCCACTTTTCCGCACACCATGCATTATCCAGGCATTGGAACATACACAGTAGAATTGCTCGACAGTAATTTTTGTGGAATTGCTCCAACTTCTGTTACGATACAGATTGTTCCACCACCTACTGCAGACATCAGTGCATCAGCAGACAGCGTATGTGTCGGCGAGTCAATCACCTTCTACCAGCAAGCCAGTGGAGGTGCCAATTTTTACAAATGGAAATTCGGCACGGGGCCCTGGATAAACACGGGCTCTGGAAACGTAACCCACGTATTTAATACAGCCGGCACGTTTCAAGTGGGTTCGATGGTGGGGATAAGTGGCGCTACCGATGGTTGCACAGATACCGTCTGGGTGGATGTCGTCGTCTTGCCCGCACCGGATGTGGTGATTAGTGCAAGTCAATACGATGGGTGTGATGCGTTCACGGTTGACTTTGATGGATTCGCTTCGGATGCAACTACCTGGCAGTGGCAATTTGACGTAGCACCGTTTAATCACAGTGGGGAAATTCCGCCACTGATCGATTACAACACACCTGGCGACCACACCGTGACCTTAAATTTTATCGGATTTAATGGATGTGCGGCGAGTACGTCGGATGTAATCCATGTCTATC
>JBJXFC010000200.1:0-2978 GCA_046153915.1 Flavobacteriales bacterium | reverse complement strand
CGCCGCTCTTCACCTCTCTCTTTTTCCGCCCCACTTTACCCGCGCGCACCTTGTCATCCCGAGCGCCCAGCGAGAGAACTATGTATCGTTATTACGAGAACTATTAATTCACTATGAAGTATGTTGTTTTTAGTATTCGACCTATCGAATCACATACGCTTTTTCAATGCCACGTAAAGGCCGTGCTCCTCTCGCCCACCGTCATTCCAACGCCGCACAACGGATACTAAAACTAACTACGAAGCAATGTTGCGGCGGTGGAATCTCCCCGATCGGAGCCGGGTGAAAGAAAATGCACTTGTTAGGTGGTACGGAATCACCGGGAATTATGCTTGAATGAGGAGATTCCGCACTTCGCTTTACTCGTGTAGAATGACATCTTCGTGAGGTTTTTCGGAATTGTTGTATTGAAACGCATCCTCGTTCAAAGCGACATCAAGACAACTGACTTAGAGGGACCGTCATTCTTTTTCAAAATGGCTTCTCCAGGAAAATTATTCCGAAATTTTACGGTTTATATTTCATCATCGCACTACGCTACGCTCCCCTCCCATCCCGCATCTTCACCAACCCAAACATCTCATCGCGCAAACGTGCGGCTTCCATAAAGTCCATATCGCGGGCGGCTTTTTCCATGCGTTTTTTGGTTTGTTCGATGGTTTTGTCGAGTTGTTCTTTGCTGAGGTTGGCCAAGATTGGATCAGCAGCTACCAACACAATTTCTTCGGGTTCGGTGTAGAACAATTTTTTGCGTTTGTCCAATACTCCGCTCTGTTCGAAAATGGTCGCATTGCCTTTGGTGATTTGCTGCGGAGTAATTCCGTTTTCGGCGTTGTAAATGACTTGTTTTTCGCGTCTGCGGCTTGTTTCATCCATGGTTTGTTGCATACTGTCGGTGATTTTATCGGCATACATAATCACACGGCCATTTACATTGCGCGCAGCACGTCCTGCTGTTTGGGTGAGTGAACGATTGCTGCGAAGAAATCCTTCTTTGTCGGCATCCATGATCGCTACCAATGAAACCTCGGGAAGATCCAGTCCTTCGCGAAGGAGGTTTACGCCAACAAGCACATCAAATTTTCCTTCTCTCAAATCGCGCAGAATTTCGATGCGGTCGAGGGTGTCTACTTCACTGTGAATGTAGCGACAACTGATCTGCAATTTGTCGAGGTATTTGGCCAGCTCTTCAGCCATACGTTTGGTGAGTGTTGTTACCAATACTCGTTCATTGCGGTCAATGGTAATATTAATTTCAGCTATCAGATCATCCACCTGATTGAGAGATGGGCGCACTTCTATTGGAGGATCAAGAAGTCCTGTGGGGCGCACCAATTGTTCTACCACTACTCCATCGCTTTTATTCAATTCATAATCTGCCGGTGTTGCACTCACATACAAGACTTGTTTTTGCATGCCTTCCCATTCTTCAAACGTGAGTGGCCGATTGTCCATCGCACTTGCCAATCGAAAGCCATAATCCACGAGGTTCACCTTGCGCGATCTGTCACCGCCATACATCGCTCCTACCTGCGAAACGGTGACGTGGCTTTCATCGATGATCATCAGATAATCCTCCGGAAAATAATCGAGCAGACAGAAAGGCCTTTGTCCTTGCAGTCTTCTATCAAAATACCGCGAATAATTTTCGATGCCCGAACAATATCCCAATTCCTTCATCATCTCGAGGTCGTAGTTCACGCGTTCTTCCAACCGTTATGCTTCGATGTATTTGCCTGCAGCTTCAAACGCCTTGGTCTGCACAACCATCTCCTGTTGTATCTGCCACATAGCTTCGGTAAGCGTTTCACGACTTGTTACAAAGAGGTTGGCCGGGTAAATCGAAATCGTTTCAAACGACATTATTTTTTTTCCGGAATCGGCATAAATTGTTTCAATACTTTCTATTTCATTGCCAAAGAATTCAACGCGGACAGCATAATCTGCATAAGCAAGATAAACGTCCACCGTATCGCCATTCACCCGAAAAGTACCGCGGGTAAATTCAGCTCGCGTTCTGCTGTACAATGAATCCACGAGTTTGTGCAGAAATCCCTGTCTGCTCATGGCTTCTCCTTTTCTGAGCGGAATTACGCTTTTATGAAACTCCACCGGATTACCGATACCATAGATGCAGGATATAGAAGCAACAACTATGACATCCCTTCTTCCGCTTAACAACGCGCTGGTGGCACTCAATCGCAGTTTTTCAATTTCATCGTTGATGGATAAATCCTTTTCGATATAGGTTCCGGAAGTTGGCAGGAAGGCTTCTTGCTGATAGTAGTCGTAATAACTCACAAAATACTCTACGAGATTCTCAGGAAAAAAGCCTTTAAACTCCGAATACAATTGAGCAGCCAGGGTTTTGTTGTGCGACAATATCAGCGCAGGACGTTGTGTTTGTTGCAGTACGTTGGCAATCGTAAATGTCTTACCGGACCCCGTTACACCCAACAACGTCTGATATTTATCTCCGCGATTTACACCTTCTACCAATTCTTTGATCGCCTGAGGCTGGTCACCACTGGGTGTATATTTCGAAGTGAGTTTAAATTCCATGGTGGCAAAATTCGGTCATTATTTCGAATTTTGGATGATTCTGTTCAACCAAATACACGGCGTATACTTGTCGCTCAATCTTGTTTTCACCCACATCGTGCATCACCATGTCGACAATCACTGCCCCTTCCACCCGACGCGAATGGCTTTTTATTGCTCTTGCAGGGCTTTTTATAACGAATGCAGTCACTGCAGAATTGATCTCCAACAAACTCATTGACATTCCTATTTCCTTTTCCCTGTTTGGAGGAGAATTTGGCCCATTCGTGACCATCATTGGCGTTTTGCTCTGGCCCATCGTTTTTATTGTTACTGACCTTATCAACGAGTTTTATGGCAAACAAGCCATCCGCAGATTGTCATGGATTACTTCGGCACTGATTGCCTATTGTTTTATCATTGTTCTGATATCGATG
>JBJXFC010000197.1:0-23811 GCA_046153915.1 Flavobacteriales bacterium | reverse complement strand
GGCTGCGCCGCCCTTTCTCTTCCCCTCTTTCTGCGCCCCTGATCAACTGCCAGCCTTGTCATCCCGAGCGTAGCGAGGGACCTTTTTATCTCAAGGCAGAACTTCTTGACGTCGATAAATTTGAAATTGCAAGTGCTGTTCGATGTTAAACCTCAATCGATTCTATCATAACCTCTCTATAACCACAAACGATCAATTTGATTATCAATGTCAGGTGCGGAAGTAAAAAACAAAAAGCCCTCCGAAATTCGAAGGGCTTTTAAATATCTCTTTTAGTTGAATTAGTTCTTTACAGGAATCAATTCGCATGTGCCTGGTGCAGCCATCACATCTTTGTCTTCCAAAGCGATCTTGGCTTTTTCATTTGCAGCATCAAGCTCAATTACTTTCGAATAGGCCACTTTGGAGCAATCGTAGTTCTTATTGAAGTAATGAAAATAACCAAGGTATAAATAAGACTCAATCAAATTCTTCTTGTTGGAAGCCGTGCTCTCAGGAGTTGTAGCTACCAGTCTGATATAGTCTTCGAAGAAAGGTTTACCTAAACCAGTTGGGGCATTGATATCAACTTCCATGCGGTTGTTGGTGCGGCCTCTCCAAAATGTAGCGTCATTGTATGACTTCAAACAATTTGCGAATGCTGCATCGGCACCCACGAAGTCTTTGTTGTAATAACTGGAAGTTCCGAGATAATAATAATCCAGAGGTTTTACTTCCTTCGACTTTTCAATTTTGATTTTGTAATAAGAAGCGGCCTTGTCGTGTTTCTTCAATTTAGAATACACCGCAGCCGCATCTGAATATCCATCCAGGTAGTTTGAATCCTGGCGTATTCCTTCTTCAAAGGCGAGTATCGAAAGCGAATCTTGTCCCAGTTTGGAAAATGTTTTTCCCTTGTAGCTGAAGTCTTCGCCGTTTGGTATTGGCTTGCCTTTCACCCGGCAGATTTCGAAATACTTGTCGAGCATTTCCTGTGCTTTGGCATAATTGCCCAACTCGTAGTTGGTGTAACCCATTACACGATACATCACTGCGTTATTTGGATTGCATGGAAGCGCTTTTTCCAATTCTTCAAGGGCCAGTTTATAGTCCTTGGTAAGGAAAATAAACGTTGCATAACGCTGCTGCACGCGGCAGTTGTTGTTGAGATCCAGATATTTTTTGTAGGATTCGACTGCCTCTTTATACATCTTTAATCCGTATTGCAGTTCAGCCTTTTCGCGATATACTGGCGCAAAAGTTGGGTCGATAGCTATGGCTTCATTGAAATACTCAAGAGCCTGACTGGTTGATTCAATTTTCACATAAAGTGCACCCTTTCTTACCAATGCACGAACATACTTTGGATCGAGGGTCAAAGCCGTATTGAATTCCTTTACGGCACTGGAAAGATTGATTCCATCGCGAATGCCATAGTATTCTCCCAATTGTACATACACCTCCGGATTTTTATCGTCGATGTTCAAAGCAAGGTTGATATACTCCAACGCTTTAGGAAGATTTTTTTTCGTGCTCTGGAGATAAACTTCGGCCATTTTCAGATACGTAAGTTGCTGAACGGGCTTGGCAACTTTGTTACTGCGTGTGTTCATGAGGGCCACAGCCTTCTCAAACTGCGCGATATTCACAGCATCATCGCCTTTGAACCAGGCAACGCGACCAAGACCAGCATAGTTGAGCGGATTCGTTGAAGCCATTTCAATTCCCTTGCGGAACATGGCTTCTGCGCTTTCTATCTCCCCCCAATAAAAATAATTATCGCCTGCAGCACTGTACAGTTCTCCGTTCGTTGATTCACGTGCAATTAACTCCTTAAAATCGGCTTCAGCTGATTCGTAACGCTCATTCAGTGTTTTGCGAATTGCTTCGTCCTTGGTTTGAGCAACAGAGTTGATTGAAATAACTGCCATTAAAGCGGTAATCCAAACAAAGGTCTTTTTCATTTCTGGTTGATTATTGATTGTTATGTATTTACTGTGTTATCTTTATTACTCTCTCCGGAGGTGTTACCGGAGCCATTCCTATGCGGTCAATGATGAGTTGTCCGTTTTGGCTGAGCAGGTGATTGACAAAGCCTGTGCCAATTGATCCACGAAGTCCGGTCCGGATGTAATAAACTTCTCGTGTTAGGGCATAACTGCCGTCAAAAATATAAGCCTGGAAAGGCCTGCGTGCCAATTCGGGTCTTTTTGCATTTGATGGATCAATTATTCCTGCCACCTTGATTTTTTCCATAAATTTCTGTGCCGACTTGTCTTCATTGTCGCTTATCCAATTTAAGCTTATCACTCCCATGGCATTTTTATGTGTGCTCACATAGTCGATCACTTCTTCGTTGGTCTGCACTGCAAATACGTTGGCCGGAAAGGGTTTGCCGTCCAATAACTTTTCCTTGATGGTTCGCGCGTTGTTGGATTTCGTGTGGTCGAATACAATGCTGATTTCACCCATTGCATTTCCAGGTGTAATACCACTCCAATTTAAAATTGTGCCTTGAAAAATTTCCTTTATCTGACTGATGGTGAGTGTTGTGTCTTTATTCTCCGGATTTAGAATCAATGCAACGCCATCCTTGGCGAAAACGATACTCTCCGGCATGCGGTCGCGGCTTTTGAAATATGCCATCTCTTCTTCTGTAAGCGCCCTGCCAACCACCGCTGCCTGAATGCTGTCTTTCATCAGCAAATCAAAAATATCCCCCTCTGGCAAATAGGTCGGTGTAATAAATGCCTTATCATTCAACGATGTATAGGTATAAATTTCAGTGTCGAGCAAAGGCTGGTAAGACTGGTCTACACCAATTTTTAACTTGCCGGCTGATATGTGTTCACTTGGTGGAACAGTAGGATCGCTGCATGAAGCAAATAATCCGGCAACTACTGCAAAAAACCATAGTTTATTCATGTGATGCATTGTTTTTGGTCCGAATCCACAAGGTTCTTGCCCGGTAGAAACGAAAAGATGCGTAAAATAAAAGAACGCTACCCATAATGTATTTTTTACCTTCCGGAAACCATACATCTGCTGCTGGCAAAAACATGCATCCCAGGGCGCATAGCAAAATGACGATGCTCATAAAGAAACCGATTGCTATAAGTGGGCTCATGTTTTTCATACCATCAAAATTGGGGGTTAAATGTAGGAGTGATGGACACCTGCTCCAAACTTAGAATCAGTATCCACCACTCCATTGCAGAATATTAACTTCTCAGCATAAACTTCAGCGGGATGCGAAAACGAACAGGAACGGGCTTACCAGCTTTGATACCCGGCTTCCACAAAGGCATTTTCTGAATCGCAGAGATGGCTTTCTTTTCCAGATTCTCCCCGTATTGGATGCCTCGTTCCGTTTTGATATCGGTGACACTTCCATCGGCAAGCACAGTGAAAGACATGTGTATGGTGCCATTGACACCACGTTGGATATCGATTTCTCCGTATTCCACCCTCTCTGCCATATAGGCCAGCAACGCTGCATCACCACCTGGAAACTCAGGCATGTGATCTGGAATCACAGGTTCGTCTTTCTTCTTTTTGTCTTCGCCATCACCTTGGCCGCCGGTTCCCTTTGTTTCGATAGGCTCAATAATTCCGTCACCCTCATCGTCGCCTGGAGGGCCTGGTCTTTTGTCTCTGAGATCATCCTGCGAAGGCATCGGCTTCACATTTTGATCGGTCGTAACAACGGGCTCGGTATTGTCTACCCCGGAAGGTGCCGCTTTTGGTTTACTATCCTGTGGTTTGTCTGTCTTATCGTCCTTTTTTGAGGTGTCAGGCAGGTCTGTAGGCGGCACGAGAATTACAATACTACCCTCGGCATTCGGAGGTGCAACTGTATCGTGGTCTCCGGTCATCATCATGGCCGCGGCGCTTCCCGCTCCGGTGAGTCCCAGCACAATGGTGAGCGCGATAAACATGTTGCGAGGTTGCTCTCTCCTGAGCGAATAGGCGCCATATTGCATGTTTCGCCCTTCAAAAACAAGATTATTCCGTTGAGTGCTCAGCACATTGGACCAGGAAGCGTCCACAGAAATCAAAAAAATGATGAGTGCTGCTGTTGAAATCAGTAAGATTGTCATATGCGTTAAATTTTAAAGGTTTGAATTCGCCCGTTTGGTATCAACAACAGCGCCTTTCGTTCATTTTTCTGAAACCATTTTACCGGAAATCCACCCAATAATCACTTTTCAAAGGGTAGTTTTGGAAGCCCTGATCTATTTGCAAAGAATCCTTGGCCCGGCCTGCAACTGTGGCTATATTTGCCGCCCTTTTAAAAAAGACCCTCCATGCACGATATGGTTAAAATACTGGCTGGCTCCGCTTCCCGCTATCTCGGCGAGAGTATTGCGCGCGAATTCGGCGTTGAGTTGGGTAATGTGATTATCCAGCATTTCAGCGATGGAGAATTCCAGCCAAGTATCGAAGAAACAGTGCGCGGAAAAGAGGTTATTATCATTCAAAGTACTTTTCCTCCCAGTGACAATCTGATGGAAATGTTGCTCTTGATTGATGCAGCAAAAAGGGCTTCAGCAAAACGTATTGTGGCCGTAATGCCTTACTTCGGCTTTGCCCGCCAGGATCGCAAAGACAAACCGCGGGTGGCCATTGGTGCCAAACTCGTCGCCAATCTGCTGACTGCTGCCGGTGTAGACCGTGTGATTACGATGGATCTCCATGCAGAGCAAATTCAAGGATTTTTCGAGGTTCCGGTAGATCACCTGTATGCAAGTACCATCTTCGTTCCTTACCTCAACACCCTGAATATCGACAATCTGCTTATAGCTGCTCCGGATACCGGCGGAACAAAACGTGCCAACGCTTACGCCAAACTGCTTGGTTGTGACCTTGCGATTTGCTATAAACAACGCAAAGTGGCCAATCAGGTAGATAACATGACGGTAATCGGTGATGTAAAAGGCAAAAACGTGGTTATTGTAGACGATATGTGCGATACTGCCGGAACGCTCTGCAAGGCAGCAGATGTGATGCTCGAAAACGGAGCGCTATCCGTTAGGGCCATCTGCACTCATCCCGTGCTTAGCGGCCAGGCCTACGAAAGAATAGAAGCCTCTACACTTTCTGAAGTGCTTGTAACCGACAGTATACCATTGAAAGAAAACAGACCAATTGGCAAAATCAAGGTTTTGAATGTAGCACCGCTCTTTAGTGGTGTGCTTCACAACCTTTTGGAAAACAAGAGTATTAGTTCAAATTTTATTATTTCATAAATCAATTTAAACCATAACACATGAAACAAGTTTCATTGAGCGGTTCTCCAAGAGAGAACGTAGGGAGAAGAGGAGCTGCGGATTTGCGTATTAGTGGCCGCATTCCCGGTGTGATTTATGGCGGAGAAAAACAAACCCCATTCAGCATTCTGCGCAACGATTGGGATAAAATTGTCCGTCAGCCCGACACACTTCAGATCAACATCGAGATCGATGGCAAAACCTTCAACACCATTATCCAGGAGCAACAAGTGCACCCTGTAACCGACCTCATTACACACATCGATTTGCTCGAACTCGTTCCGGGCAAACCTGTAAGAACTGCTATGCCAATTCGCGTTACCGGCAGTTCAGAAGGAGTTAAGTCTGGTGGTAAACTGGTTCAGAATTACCGCAAAGTGCGCATTTTTGGTCCTGCTGATAAATTACCAGATGCTATCGAAGTGGATATTACTTCATTGAACATCGGCGATTTGATCCGTGTTCGTGACCTCAAAATCGAAGGATGCACCATTCTCGAAGCTGAAGCATCAGCGGTAGTAATGGTAACTGCAACCCGCGCATCTGCTGCTGAAGCTGCTGCCGCTGCAGATCCAAAAGCCAAGAAATAATCTTCGGAATATTCTATTCACAAAGCCATCTCGCAAACGGGGTGGCTTTGTTGTTCTATAAAAGCAATCTTATCTCACCTTTGCAATCTGATTATTGATTAGTCGAATGAAATTTCTCATCGCAGGTCTTGGAAATCCCGGAGCAGAATATGTCGAAACACGACACAATATTGGCTTTAAAGTAGTCGAAAAAATGGCTGTTGAAGCCAATACCACTTTTGCAAGCGGACGATATGCAGATGTATGTGAAATGCGCCACAAGGGAAGAATTTTTGTACTCGTGAAGCCAACAACGTTTATGAACCTGAGTGGAAATGCGGTTCGATATTGGATGCAACAAGAAAAAATTGATCTGGAAAACATCCTTATTGTTACAGATGATCTCGCTCTTCCCTTTGGCAAACTGCGGATGAAAGGACAAGGAAGCGATGGCGGCCACAACGGACTCAAGCACATCCAGACCATCCTGCAAACACCTCAATATGCGAGACTCAGATTTGGAATTAGTGCAGAATTCGGGAAAGGACAACAGGTGGATTATGTTCTGGGAAAGTGGAATGATGACGAAAGAAAAACGCTCGAAGAACGCATTGATATGGCCGCAAAGGCTGCACTCAGTTTTGGCATGATGGGCATTGCCAGAACCATGAACGAGTTCAATTCAAAATAATAAGACATCGTTAAATCGGGCCTTTACAATTATTGCCCAAAATCATCGCATCTTCGCATCGATGGCAAAATCAAAAAACAAAGGATCAGATACTCGTCGTGATCTTCGCCGTGAAGTGATAGAGGTTTTTCAATCACAACCTCGCAAACCACTTAATCACAAACAAATCGGTAACGCACTTGGTATTAATGATAGCGGTGTGCGTACCATGATTTATCAAATTCTGTTATCCGAAACTGAAAGCGGAAAACTCAAAGAAGTCGAACGCGGAAAATTTGTATTGGCAGCAGTGAAGACAGATACACTCGAAGGCACCATTGATATTACAAGGAATGGCAGAGGATTTGTAACCGTAGAAGGTTTTGAAAAAGACATCGAAATACGCCAGGGAGCCACGGGTTTTGCGCTCAATGGAGATCTCGTGGAAATTTCTTACAATCCCAAATCACGCCGACCAGAAGGCCGGGTGCTCAAAGTGATTCAACGCGCACGGGAAAATTATGTAGGCATTCTTCAGGAGTCAAAAGGAAATTATTTCTTCCTTCCAAGTGATGCACGCATCCATACCGATTTTTTTGTTCCTAAGGAAGAATTGAACAAAGCCAAATCCGGAGAAAAAGTTCTTGTCAAAATAATCAGTTGGGACAATCCGGAGAAAAATCCTGTTGGTGCAGTTACCAAAGTGCTGGGTACACCCGGAGAACATTCTGTAGAAATGCACGCGATTATGGCCGAATATGGCCTGCCCGTGGAGTTTCCAGACGATGTGATCAAAGAATCTGAAGCTATATCAGATGCTTTTACACCCGAAGAAATTGCGAAGAGAAGAGATTTTCGTGAGGTCACGACATTTACCATTGACCCTTACGATGCCAAAGATTTTGATGATGCACTTTCGTATCACAAACTGGAAAACGGCAATACCGAAGTTGGAATTCACATTGCGGATGTAAGTTTTTATTTGAAGCCCGACACAGCTCTCGAGCGGGAAGCATTTGAGCGGGCAACATCTGTATACCTTGTAGACCGAACCATTCCGATGTTGCCAGAGCGACTCAGTAACTTTCTATGTTCGTTGCGCCCAAAAGAAAACAAATACTGTTTCAGTGCCGTTTTTGAATTGAATGATCGGGCAGATGTTTTGAATGCATGGTATGGAAGAACGATTATTCACAGTGATCGTCGATTTACATACGAAGAAGCTCAGGAGATCATTGAAACAGGTAAAGGTGATTTCAGTAAAGAAATTGTGCACCTCGACAAACTCGCCAAAGCCTTGCGTGACGAGCGATTTAAAGTCGGTGCATTAGACTTTGATACCGAAGAAGTCAAGTTTAAATTGGATGAACAAGGAAAACCAATTGGTGTCTTCATCAAAAAAATGAAAGACAGCAACAAACTTATCGAAGAGTTTATGTTGCTCGCCAATCGCATGGTTGCAGAACATATTGGCAAGGCAAAAGGTACGGAACAAAAACGCACTTCGGTTTTTCGCGTGCACGACGAACCCGATCCTACCAAACTAAAACAGCTCGCCACCTTCGCCCAACATTTGGGTTATAAAATGCCGAAGCTAAAAGATCAAAACTCAGTAGCGGCAATTCGTGCGTTGATCAATCTGGCAGAAGGAACGCCTGAACAGGACATCATCAAAACGATGGCCATTCGCAGCATGGCTAAGGCTGTTTATACCACAAACAACATTGGCCACTACGGACTCGCATTTAAGTACTACACCCATTTTACTTCGCCCATTCGGCGTTATCCTGATGTGATGATCCATCGCCTCTTACAAAATTACCTTGACAATGGTAAAGACGTAAGTGAAGCCGAATATGAAATGAAATCCAAGCACAGCTCCATGATGGAAAAACGCGCTGCTGAAGCCGAGCGCGCGAGTATCAAATACAAACAAGTAGAATACATGCTGGCCCACGTCAACAGTGTATTCGAAGGAATTATTTCGGGTATGACCGGCTGGGGATTTTATGTGGAAGTTGGAGAAACAAAAAGCGAGGGCATGGTGTCCATGAAATCACTTCGCGGCGATATCTACGAATTTGACGCTGATTATTATGTGATCCGTGGCCTGCGCAAGCGCAAAGAATTTCACATGGGCGATAAAGTGATGATCAAAGTGCTTGGTGGCGATTTGCAGAAAAGGACACTGGATTATGAGTTGGTGGAGTAGTTCCCGACCTTATTCCAGGCCCAACTTCGCGCGCAATTCACCAAACGAAAGATTGCCCGCATCGCTTACTGCAAAAGAATATTCTTTTCCTTCTTCAAATTTTTTGATTCCCATTTCACTTCGGTTGACCAATGAAATGCCATTCGACTCATTAATTGTAACCAGAGCGAAATCAGCAAAACCTTCTAATAGTATTGAGTTGTTTTGTTTTTTTGGATTGGAAATGAAAGAGAGCACTCCATTCATTCGGGGAATTACGACATAGGTTATTTCAACCGGGGTTGTATTGCCGCTTGTATCTGAGTAACTGGCCAGAACCTGCACCGGTGCACGAAGGCGTCGAACCTGATCACAGTTAAAAATACCAAACCCACTTAAAGACAAGCTGCGTGTAAAATTGAATGCATCCGCTTTAGATGCATCCAGTATGTTCTTCTCATTAAAGGCTATTGAATCACAATATTCCTTCCATTTTTCAAAGTTCAATGCCAATTCTGTTTTATTCATATAGGGCTTAGAGTCCACCCAAATTGTTTCATCGGTGCGTACTGCCTTATTAGATTCATCCATCCATTTCTTGGTCCGGCGCATTTTACGCATTACGGCCTTATCAAAGCGTTTTTGTTTTCGGTTCAATTCTTTTCTGTAGGCCTTATAATTTATTTCATCTTCAGTATAAAGTGTTTTTCTCTTTTGTTTTATAGCTTTCATCGGTTCTACCAAAATTTCAGAAATTCCGTTTTCGCCCTTTAGCCTAAGCAAATAACCATCGCCAGACTGTTCAACCCGCATATCCGTGTATAATTTTTTACCCGCGTACATTTTTCTAAACTCTTTTGATTTCAATCCGGTATCCGCCATCCAACAATCTACTCCCAGCTTGTCATACTCTTTGTTCTGACCAGTGCGATTCTCCAATTCAAAAATGAGTTGTCCCGCACGAGAACGCCTTACCTTCCTGATTTTAATTCTATGATCTTTGTATAGTTGGACTTTGGAAAATATGTACCCGTCATTATAAAAATTTGCATTCAGCGACAAATAGGCATTTTCATATTCGGGTTTCTCAAACCTTTCCTGAAAGAGTGTAGAATCCAAATTATACTTTAATGCATCGCTGCGGTATTGACTTCTATAATAACTAAATGCCATCGAGAAATCAGGAATCTCAGGTAAATCAGTCGCAGAGGCAAATTCGGCCTTACCAATTTCTTCCCAATTTCCAGAGCCATCATCATATGCATAAAAAGGATATACTTCGCTACTGTCTGTTGAAACGAAATTCACTTCAATTGCCTTTGATTCATCAAGAAAAACTTCCTTCCCGTTTTGGGACGCGTTTACTTCAAACATTCCGGCAGACTGAAAAAAGGATTGATCTCCATCCTCGTTAAAAGACATAGGAATACCACTGAAAATAAAATCAACAGGATCACGAAACTCGCGATAATCCACAACTACATTGCCTTCAACCTTAATTCCATCCGCATCCACAAAGGCATTTTCAGGAATCATCAATTGAGATCCGCTGCATTTGCTCACAACCAATACGGGTTTATCTGCAGGCAATTCATAATATTCTTTGTCTACATTTACATTCGGCACAGGCTGTTCGAAGGAGGTGTATTCCCGCTCAAAAGAATTTGCGGGTTTTGTTATTGGCTTTGCAATTACATAATCCGAAAATGAAGTTTCGGTTTTGATAACGGCCAATTCATCAACATCACCTTCAGTCAACACTTCATCTATTTCGGTGATTTTGGTGTCCCTGGAATCTTCTTTCTTCTCCGCAACAAAGACGAGTTTTATTCCATCATTTGTTCCTTCGCGTGGTAAAAATGTTTCAATCCGATTCAAAGATGAATCATGTAGTGCCCTTTCATATCCGATACGCATATCTGCCAGATCAGAACTAAGAATAGTGATTTTTTCAAGTTGGGACAATTGACGAATATCATAAGGCAGTTCATCCGGATATTCCAATTCAATCACCAATTCCTTTAACGAACTCATTTTGCGGAGTAATTCAATGCCATCTTCCAGAAATAATTCTTCACTCCCTACAATAGTCAGCTTTTGAATTTTTTTCAACGATGTTATTGCAACGGGCCATTCTACCAGGTAATTACCGTGTAGTATAACTTCACTCAACTCAGGCATTTGTGCCATGTTGTTAAACAATACCTGCCAATTTACGCCCGACTGATTGTCACTTAGTACGAGGCACTTTACATCTTTATACGATTCAATATCGCGCACGAATTGACGTACCTCTCTTTTGGAACAATGCAACTCAAGAGTATCTGCCGAGGCAAGTGAAACTAAGCTATTCCATAAAAAAATCGAAGCGACAACAACAAAACGAAGAGTGTTCATGATGTTTGGTTTAGGGTTTGAATGGATTTCGATGATATAAAAGTCCTTTTTTAAAAAAAAATTGCGTCATACCAAAAATTCTTTGGAGATAGACGTCAGGAAACGGAAAAATTTACAGTAACCGAAATATTTCTTTATCCGGTTTACAGCTATTTATGGTCAACCGGATTAAATGTCACCCCAACCCACATTATTATCCCTCGATTTGCAAATGCAAGCGAAAATTTGAGAATAGCAGGCGACTCCCCTATTTTTGCACCCCTTCTGGTGTATTGGCAATAAGCTATTTGCTGGTTTTCAATCACATAGAAGTTAACTGCGCCTATAGCTCAGCCGGTTAGAGCACCTGACTCATAATCAGGTGGTCCTTGGTTCGATCCCAAGTGGGCGCACACTTAAAATCAAAGGGTTGCAGAGATGCAGCCCTTTGTTTTTTTTGAGCTTGCACACGATTTGCACGCAGAAGACTTCTGAGACAATAAAGTACCTGCGTATTGGGCTAATTTCGTCAAGGCAACAATTATTACAGGGCCGAAAATTTCTTGTTTCTTGACTATGGCAACAAAGAAGTCAAGCTCTTGATACTAGATAGCCATCAATGCTTATGAAACATTTCAAGTTAAGGCTAAGCTTTGTTCTCTGCATGGGATTGGCAGGTTGCGTTACTAACCTTCACTACAAGGAGATTGATCGAAGTCCTAAAATGGTAATGAAATTTGAGTTCCTTGATGCAGATTTCACAATTACAAGTTTAAATCAAAGTGCGAAATATGCTCATTTGGTTCTTTGGCTTGGGAAAGAAAGGATATCGCCAGAGATTTTCAGTAGAACTTATAAGTTAGCTATACGTGAGCATGATCAATTGGAAAACAGAGACATTGTTTTGAAAGGAAGAAAATTGCTAATACTTAATGGACAATACAAATTCGCTTCTGAAGATAATAAAGTGATTTTCCACAAATTTGATTACGGCAAATTGACAGGGGTGAGCAGGATCTTTAGCGATCAGTGGGAAAATGCAAAATACTGTCAAGCACTTTTCAATTTTGAGTCTTCAACATATGATGAAGAATTTTCGTATGAGTTTTCTCATGATCAAATTGGCTCTGGAGATTTTCTACTCAAGAATTATTGCTACTTTAAGCAAGATCAATTTGTTTGCGAGGAATATGATGGAAGTAGCGCAGCCCTTGACTATACCATGGCTCCCAACTATTATGAAGTTATCATTTATGCTGAGTCTGGCGTGACTCATGAAAATTGCAAGTTGATTTTAAATGATAGCATTTTAGTTGATTTGACCGCCTCAGGTAAGTATCCAAATGGATTCGCACCGAATGGCTGGGTTCAATTCTATTGCAGTGATTCAACAGTGGTTTTTAAATCTGATAATATTCATCATCCAGAGTTTGCTTTCGAAAATGATAAAGGTAAAAATGCGTATAGGTTGATAGTTAATTCAGATAATACCATGCAGATTAAGAAGGTAAATAGCACCTTGGCCTCCAAAGAAATCGATAGTTTGAGAATCCCTAGATTTGAGAATTAGTTGAGACTAAAAGGATTTGTGACGGTACCGGCAAAATTCATTCGAGATGATGTGAATAGGATACTCTGATCATTTTGACTCTTAGTTTTCAGCATTTTCCTTCAGACCTATACCCCAAATGGTAAATAATATGACCAAAAAAGAATCTATTTGGTTAAAATAAAAACCATTAGCTCAAGTTAATCGTATAAAATTGCTCAATATTGAGACCATTTCATGTACTTTTGCTCATAATATTGAACAATACATGAATTCATGCCAAGAAAAACCGCTCCACTTCCGCCAACGATAGAGCAAATTCTTAAAACTTGTGGGGAAAATATTTCTCTTGCACGAAAAAGGCGCAATATCACCGCCACCATGATGGCTGAGCGGTCGGGCATGTCACGAAACACATTGCGCTCAATAGAACGCGGTGATAGCGCTGTAACTTTTGGCGCGTATGCCAGCGTTCTGTTTTGTCTAGGGCTTGAAAATGATCTCACCTTGATTGCGAAAGACGATCCGCTAGGCCGTAAACTTCAAGATATAAAGCTTACTCAACCCAAAAGAGGGAGGAAGAATGAGTGAAAAAAGAACAATACAGGTTTGTGCAAATTGGATTGGAATGAAGGCGCCTCAATCAATAGGAATATTGTATCCATCTCTGTTTGAAAGTTTGAACATAATAAGCTGAATAACAACTCCAATAACATGTTTGAATTGAACAATCCAGAAAAACACCCTATTTAAAATGAAGGTTTTCTTCTGGAATGACGATTCTTATGCTGCACTGGATTCCAATCATTGAATAACATTGCTGGTTGCACATGATCGATGTGGACTCAAAAAAACTACATTTGTTCAACCTGTTTTAACCATCAATCATTCTAACATGAAAAAAATTCTACTTGCTTCTTTATTTATTACTGCTGCGCTAATAAGCCGCGCTCAGTCTTTCTCCGACGATTTTGAAGGATACAATGTGGGAGATGCACTTGCTGCAACCAGCGATGTCTGGGAAACCTGGTCGAGCGCCAATGGCGGTGCCGACGATACCGATGTAAGCGCAGTCCTTGCTCATAGCGGAACTCAATCACTCTATTTTGCATCCACAAGCGCTACTGGCGGCCCACAAGATTGTGTATTGCCGTTTCCAGGCGAAATCGCTGTTGGTCAATTTAACTTCGAAATGTGGATGTATGTCAACGAAGGCACCGGCGCATATTTCAATTTGCAGGCCGATGAAAACATTGGCACAACATGGGCTGCAGATGTTTATTTCAACTCTGACGGAAGCTGCATTTTTACGAGCGGTGGCGCTCTCAACCTGGATGCCTTTTATCCTCAGGGTGCGTGGTTCAAACTGCGTATGGAAAACAATCTGAGCACCAACACGTGGGAAATTTTCATCGATGATGTTTCGCAAGGATCTTACGCCAATGCGCAAACTCAGATTGCCAGTATGGATATTTATCCTGTGCAGGGAAATCAGTTTTATGTAGATGATGTTTCCTATGATTATACTGATTATGTTCTCCCATCGCTCAATGGCGCTGTTACCAATATCCAGGGCGTTACAAGTGCATTGGCGGGACAAAGTGTTACTCCAACTGTGCAGGTTCGCAACCTTGGAACCACTGCTATCAACTCCTTCGACATCGAATTCAACTACAACGGCAACACGGTAAATCAAAGTGTAACCGGTGTGAATATTGCCTCACTGGCATTTTACTCTGTACCTCTCATTTCCAATATCACACTTGCTGCCGGAAGTAATTTGGCGACTGCTACAATTTCCAATGTCAATGGTAATAGCTCCGACGGAGATGCCTCCGACGATACTAAATCTGTAGATGTAAATCCCGTAGTACCCGCATCAGGTAAAAAGGTAATCGCAGAAGAAGGCACCGGAACCTGGTGTCCCTGGTGTGTGCGTGGCGCCGTTTACATGGAAGCACTTAGCACGCAATATGAAGGTTACTTTGTTGGAATTGCCGTTCACAACGCCGATCCCATGGTTGTAGATGAATACGATGCAGCTATGGGTGGTCTCATCAGTGGCTACCCAAGCGGACTGGTTGACCGCGGTCCCGAATATGATCCATCACAATTTGAAGTACCTTTTCTTGAGCGTGTGCAAACTGCTCCAAAAGCATGGATCGAAAACGGCGCAACCTGGGATGCTGGTACACGAGAATTAAAAGTAAGCGCTACTACCGACTGGCAAACTGCTGCCAATGGAAATTACAAAATTGCACTTGTACTTACCGAAGACGGTGTTACAGGAACAGGAAGCCAATGGGCACAAGCCAATGCTTATGCCGGCGGTGGCAATGGCCCAATGGGCGGATACGAAGATCTTCCAAGCCCTGTGCCTGCAAGTCAGATGGTATATGACCACGTGGCTCGTCTAATTAGTCCTTCATTTGATGGATTGCCAAATGCGTTCGCTTCTATGATCAATGCGGGTGATGTTTTCACTCACAACTGGGTTTTTATTCTACCATCAGACTGGGATGAAACCAATATGCATATCGTAGCAATGGTGATTGCACCTGATGGAATTATCGACAACGCCTCATCTTCAAACATCGATGAAGCAGTTGCCAATGGATTTGTGAATGGCGAATCTGTAAATGCTGTTACTGTTCTTCCCGCGCCGGATAGTATTTTTGAGATCTATCCCAATCCTGCAACAGATGCTACTTTCATCAACGTGAAGTTGCAAAATCCAACGCCTATGCAAATTGAAATTTACAGTGCAGATGGTAAACTCATTGAAAGTAAAAACTATGGAACCAATGTAGGAGCTCAGGTTCTTACCATTCCTATGAATAACTGGTCTACTGGTTTATATACCATCAAATTATTTGCAAACGATACCGTTTACACCAAACAAATCGTGAAGGAATAATATCCAAAAAAATACACACTTAAAAAGGTCGCATCAACTGCGGCCTTTTTTTGTGGATAGATGTAATGCCCTAATTTTATTTTGAGATGAGAAAATCTGCTCTCCTCAAATCTATCCTAATCAAAGATTAGGTGTTTATCTGAGTTAACCGACCTTTTTGGCAAGTTCGCTGGAATTTTATGGGTCCCAATTAAACGAAACCTCATATTCGCAGTCACATAACATTGCGTTAGCATTTCATTAAACCAAATCTCATGAAAGGACTTTGTCAAATCATCCTC
Organism: Flavobacteriales bacterium; assembly: GCA_046153915.1. Lineage (GTDB taxonomy): Bacteria > Bacteroidota > Bacteroidia > Flavobacteriales_D > Sanyastnellaceae > JANNVZ01. Next base: position 8,009 of record JBJXFC010000197.1, on the reverse strand, counting down.
TTAGCATGTATTCTTCCCTTTTCTGCTGCAGCTCAAAACCTGCCATCGGAATTTCGCTTACTTGCTGATCAACATCAAATCAATTTGGGTGGAGATACCGAACAAGGTCTTTACAAGCAGGACGAAATGAAAACGATCTACCTTGAATTCAGTCAGAGCAATTGGTGGAATCAACTCACAACGAATTATAATTCTGGCGCAGATCTTTCAGCTACGATGACAATCGACGGTGTTACTTACGAGCAAGTAGGCGTTGGTTTCAAAGGACAGACATCTTACATGATGGTGAACGGAGAAGAGAAAAAATCTTTCAGCATCAAAACCGATGCATTCATCGACGGGCAAACTTGTCAGGGTTATAAGACTTTCAATCTCAATAATTGTTTCGATGATCCAAGTTTTTTGAGGGAATTTCTTTACCTGCACATGATTTGCAATCACATTCCGGCAGCCAAGGCAGCCTTTGTTAAACTGGTCATCAATGGAGAAAATTGGGGGGTTTACCCAAGCGTTCAGCAAATGAATGGAGACTATCTGAAAGAATGGTTTATGAGTAATGATGGCGCTTTGTGGCGCGCAGATTCACCCACCAGTGGCTTCGGTGGTGGTGGCGGAGGAGGCGGCGGTCCGCAATGGGGCGATGGCACTGCAGCACTCAATTACCTCGGGCCTGACACATTGGATTACCAGGAATATTACACGCTCAAATCTACAGGCATTGAAAATCCATGGGACCAATTGGTTAACACCTGCGATGTTTTGGAGAACACGGCTTTAGCCAATCTAATCACTGATCTTCCTCCGGTAATGGATGTGGATCGCGCTCTTTGGCTGCTTGCATGTGAAATTGCCTTCGGTGATGATGACGGGTATATCTTCAAAGGAAAAATGGACTATTATCTCTATTGGGAATCAGAGACCGGACGCATGACACCTTTGGAATACGATGGCAATAGCGTGCTCGTCGATGAATCCGAAAACTGGGCAGCATTTTACCATGCTGATAACGCAAACTATCCATTGATGAATCTGCTGATGCAAGTTCCGGATTACAGACAACGATATCTCGCGCACCTCAGAACAATTATGAATGAATTGATGGACGATCAATATGTTTCTGATATGATCGATTTCTATTACAATCTGATTGATGCAGAAGTACAACTCGATGATAAAAAACTTTACAGTTATACGCAATTCACACAAGGACCCAATGATTTGACTTCGCGCATTGCAGCAAGAAAAACTCTTCTTTCCAACAACACAGAAGTCAATACGGTTGGCGCTGCTATCAGCAACGTAGTGATGGAAAGTGCTGCAGGAGAATGGGGGATTCCGTTGGAAAATGAGTTAGTAGATATTCTTGCACAAATCGAATCAGGTGACGGAATTTTTGCCGTCAACCTGTATTACTCTGCGGACATAGTTGGAAATTTTACTCAACTCACTATGCTTGATGATGGAAACAACAACGACGGCAGCGCTGGTGATGGCGTATACGGAATGTCCATCCCGGGACAAGCCATGGGCACACTTGTGAGATTTTATATTGAAGCAATAGAAAACAACAACGCGAAGACCAGAACCTATCTTCCTGTTGGAGCCGAACACGATGTTTTCTATTATCAAATTACAGCTCAATTTGCATCTGCAACTGATATTGTTATCAATGAAATTATGGCAAGCAATGATGTCACAGCAAGTGATGAACTCGGGGAATTCGACGACTGGATTGAATTGTACAACAAAGGAAACAATACTGTTGACCTGAGTGGATGGCACCTGACAGACAACGCTCAAAACCTTGACAAATGGGCCATTCCCGATGGAACAACACTTAGTCCAGACCAGTATCTGATCATTTGGGCAGATGAGGATAGTTCGCAAGGCCCTATGCATGCCAATTTTAAATTGAGCGCTAGTGGTGAAATGGTAACTTTGATAAATAATGAAACATTAATCGCCAATCAAATAGCCTTCGAACAACAACAAACAGATTTAGGATATGCACGCAGTCCAAATGGAATAGGTGATTTTGTAATTCAAGTACCAACATTTGCGAGCAATAATGATGTGGTGGAAGTGGAAGAAGTCATGTCAACGAATGCGATTCATATTTATCCTAACCCAGCGAGCGATTTTGCTTTTGTCAAATTGAAAAACAATATCGGAAAACTTTCAATTTCGATTCTAGACACTCAGGGAAGACTCATACATCAGCACCCAGATAGTACAAGCAGCAATACAATTCAGCTCGAAACATCTACACTCATTTCAGGTGTATACACCGTAGTTATTCAAACAGAAAATGCTGTAAACACAGCAAAATTGATTATTCAGCGATAGATTCAAGAGACCCAGAGATGATAGTAATCAGCCCTGTTCCATTTGAGCAGGGCTTTTTATTGCAGGATATACGAACTTCAAATTTGTGCCGTTTACATCCTGAACCATTCTTCCAAATCTGTCGGGTATGCAAGCTTCACTTGTGGTATTTTACATATTATTATCTTCATCTTATGCTGCTGACAAGGACATCTATGCGCAACTAGGATGCATCAAAGACGGTATTGCAACAACAGAAGAAATTATGCTCGACCCTGTGCTCAGAATCAAATCACCTGATGGTCTGAATATGAAGAAAATGTATTTGACCTCGTTTACAATCTATTCCTCCAGAGATATCAATAATCCAATAAGCAATAGGTCAAGCGATGGTCGGTTGAACGATGAACAATTGGCCCTAATTCAACGATCAAGACCAGGAGAAACAATTTGGATTGAAGATACCAAAGTAACTCTTGTCAACGAGATGATGTGCAGCAGAAGATTAGCACCTCTTAAAATAAAAGTATACTAAAAGAGCTTACTTCAACCCAAAATGTTTGTCTGCCATTTCACGGATATTCTCACCAATGGCAAGTGCTGCAGTGGCTGCAGGTGAAGGAGCATTCAAAACGTGGATGCTGTGATCTGTGTATTCGATTCGGAAGTCGTCGCGTGTGTCGCCATCTTCGCGAAGCAACAATGCACGCACTCCTGCTCTGCCAGGTTCCAGGTCATCCATCGTCAAAGATGGAATCAATCGTTGAAGTGTTTTAAGGAAAAGTCTTTTTGAAAATGCACGTCTGTATTCATCAATACCATACTTCATGTTGCCAAAAAACAAACGCCACGTGCCGATGTAACTTAAAGCATCAACCGTGTCTGTAAGACTGAAATCCGTCTTTCCATATCCCTCGCGCTTAAAAGTGAAAACGGCATTGGGACCACATTCGATACTGCCATCTACCATGCGTGTAAAATGGACACCCAAAAATGGAAACTCCGGATTGGGAACAGGATAAATGAGATGTTTTACTTTGTGTTTGGCTTGCTCTGTTAGTTCGTAATAATCACCGCGAAATCCAACTACCTTTTCTTTCAATTTTACGCCGTCTTTTTTTGCCAAACGATCTGCTTGCAATCCCCCGCAGAAAATTATTTTATTGGCAGAATAAATTGCCCGTGAAGTAATGATGCGCATGTGATCGCCTTCCCGCTCAAAAGCCATCGCTTCTTCACCGGTATGCACTTCGCTCTTCTCATTGCGGCCTTTGGCTATCTCGACCATTTTATTGGTCGCTCCACGGAAATCAATAATGCCGGTGCATCCCACATGAATTCCGGCAATTCCAACGCAGCTGGGCTCGATCTCCCTGATTTCATCTGCAGTAACTCTTCGCAAATCTTCAATGTTGTTTTGAACACCGTGATTCCAGATTTTTTCCATGTGAGGAAGTTCTGTGCTTTCAGCAGCAACAATCAACTTGCCGCAGATGTCGTGTTTGATACCATGGTCTTTCGAAAACTGAACTATTTCCTTGCGACCATTTACACAATTGATCGCCTTTTGTGATCCCGGTTTGTAATAGATACCCGAGTGGATTACACCGCTGTTGTGGCCCGTTTGGTGATCTGCCAAAGCATTTTCCTTTTCCAGAAGAAGTATAGAAATATGCGGATATGCTGCCTGTAGTTTGTACATTGTTGCGGCACCTACAATGCCACCGCCCACAATTACGATATCAAAATGTTGTGTCAAGGATTGAAATATTTGAGAGGGCTAAAATAGAGGCTTTGTGAATCGAACGTTATGTAAAACTTTTTGGATTTTGGCGCAAGTACACAATAAATTTCATTGCTTCGCTTTTTCAATTAGTAACCAAATCAACCATTTGTTATGCATCATCACTGGATCCATTTTGCCATCAAACTTCTTTGTTTCTCAGCAGTTCTTGTTATTCTGATCATTCTTTTCCGCCAATGGCTGCATCACCGCGAACGCCAATGGGCCTTTATTCTGAAACAGGACAACAACAAGGCTTTGGCTCCTCTTAAGATTACGGCTTACGAACGTCTGGTGGTGATGCTCGAGCGCATTTCTCCCCAAAGTCTCGTGCTGCGACATTCATCTCACGCCGCCTCGGCCGGAATGCTGCAACTTGAGTTGATTCGCTCCATCCGTGAAGAATTTGAACACAATGTTTCCCTGCAGATGTACGTAAGTATGGAGTGCTGGGAAAAAATCAGAAAAGCCAAAGATGAAACCTCTGAACTTGTCAAAATCGCCTTTACACGCGTTAGACCAGAAAGCACCGCGATGGACCTCACAAAGGAAATTATGAATCTGGACGCGAAAGTGGGAAATAGCGCTGTAAAAGACGCACTTCTCGCCATCCGTATTGAAATGGCAAAGTATTTCTAGTATCCGGAAAAGCGATCAATTCCCGGAAGGCGCTACTTCGCACTAATTCTGGCCCGCAATTCTTTATCCGGAAATTCGATTGGAAATTCGGTAATTACAACGCTACCATGTTTTGTGTGAATGTTGTATGTAAAATAGACTACGTCCTGAATGACCTGCCCGCCTACTTTGTATTGTCGCCCATCAATCGTCTCAAAAACATCGTCGTATTTCCATTTGTCCACACTGACGTCGGTTTTCAGAATATGAGCAGCAATGAGGTCGTTTAGAATATCGGCATTCTTTTTATCCTTCAATGCCACAAGAATTTCTTTTCCCTTGTTTTTCAATAAGTTAATCTTTGGGCAGAGCAAAGTGTAGTTGCCTCCCCGTAGTTCCTGGCCCCATTTGCTGTATTGACATAAAAGCCCCCAGGTGCGCAAAGAATCGATACTGATGACGTATTCCATGGGATTGGAAAATACCTTGTCCTGTGTATCAGTGTTTTGCGAGGGGTTTTGGGATGAAGTTCCGGTAGTATCAGCTGGTGGTTGCGGATTGTTGGATGGAGCTTTTTCTCCCTCTCCGGAGCAGCTCAAAATCATAGATATAGCGGCAATAATCAAAAAATACCCTGTCAAATTGATGGTTTTCATGAAGCAAATTTAACGTTTGGATCCAATGAATTGATGAAAGTCATTGGCCCTTCAAAATTCGGTATGTTTTATCTTCGCGCGCTCGTACTCAATTATAGTCGAACCAATAAATCAAAAAATGACGCAAATCGGAAAAAAGGCCGAGAACGCAACACTCGATTCTCTCGGACTTCAGAACGTAGCAACGGCCTACTGGAACCTACACCCAGCTGAACTTGTTGAAGAAACACTCGCTCTCGGACAGGGAGTTCTTACAAACACAGGAGCGCTCGCCATTGATACCGGAGAATTTACCGGAAGATCTCCCAAAGACAAATTTATAGTTGCAGACGAAACCACCCAGGACAGCGTATGGTGGGGCGGTCAATTCAATCTGCCTTTTGACCCTGCAAAATTCGATCGCCTTTTTGACCGAATGACCGCGTACCTGACAGGCCGCGATGTGTATGTGCGCGATTTGTTTGCGTGCGCCGACCCTCGGTACCGGTTGAGCGTTCGGGTTGTAACAGAATATCCCTGGAGCAACATGTTTGCAGACAATATGTTTATCCGCCCAACAGAAGAACAAATCATGTCATTCAATCCGGAATGGAATGTAGTTTGTGTTCCCGGATTTATGGCCAATGCGGAAATAGATGGTACGCGTCAACACAACTTTGCCATCATCAACTTCAAGAAAAAAATGGCCATCATTGGTGGCACAGGATATACCGGCGAAATCAAAAAAGGTATCTTTACTGTTCTCAATTACGTTCTTCCTCACGAGAAAAATGTGTTAAGTATGCACTGCTCCGCCAACGTAGGAGAGAAAGGTGATACAGCCGTTTTTTTTGGTCTTTCCGGCACCGGAAAAACGACATTGTCCTCTGATACAAATCGCCATTTGATTGGTGATGATGAACATGGCTGGACCGACACAACAGTCTTTAATTTCGAAGGTGGATGTTATGCCAAAACAATTGATCTCTCCAGAGAAAAAGAACCACAGATTTTTGATGCAATCAAGTTTGGTGCTATTCTGGAAAACATAGGTTTCAACGATGATGGTGTAACACCAGATTACGAAGACAGCAGTAGAACGGAAAACACACGTGTGAGTTATCCGATTCATCATATCGACAACATCATGATTCCATCTGTAGGTGGAATTCCGAAAAATATTTTCTTCCCTACCTGCGATGCATTTGGTGTATTACCTCCAATCAGCAAATTGACCAAAGGTCAGGCAATGTATCAATTCATCAGCGGATACACTGCAAAAGTTGCAGGCACAGAAGCCGGAATTACAGAACCCACAACTACATTCAGTGCTTGTTTTGGCGCACCTTTCCTACCGCTTCACCCAACACGTTATGCCGAAATGCTCGGTAAGAAACTCGAAGAAAGTGGAGCACGTGTATGGCTGATAAACACCGGTTGGAGCGGTGGATCGTATGGTGAAGGAGAGCGCGTGAAATTGCGTTATACCCGTGCGATGATTACAGCAGCACTTGAAGGACATCTCGACAATGTGAATTATGAAACACATGATGTGTTCGGATTGGCGATGCCAACTTCATGTCCGGATGTGCCTGTTGAATTACTCAATCCGCGCAATACCTGGAAAGACAAGGCAGCGTATGACGCGAAGGCCAACGACCTTGCAGATAAATTCGTGAAGAATTTTGAGAATTTCAAAGAATTTGCGAGCGAAGAAATCATGAATGCCGCGCCGAAAGTGTTGAGCAAGGCGTGATGAATTTGGAATACGAATTATGATTATATGAAAGGCCCCGATTGGGGCCTTTTTTTTGTCCTCCGGAACCGTATGAACGTCCCTACGGGACGACGGAAATACGACGCATCGCAACGATGCTACCGGATGGTTGTCCCTACGGGACACTGCTGAAACGACTAGACGAGGGGATAATGTAGAAACGGCGCGCTGATGGGACATTGCTGAAACATTCATCAAGTTGAAAATAGATTCCAAAATTCTATACGTTAATAGTCCCGTAATTACATCCATACGGTAGCCAGGAATATGGCGAACAAACAATGGGTTGATTCGTTCCGCAAAGACCATCATACAAACAATTCAATTGTCCCGTAGGGACATCCATGCGATAGCCATGAATATAACAAACAATGGGTTGATTCGTTCCGCAAAGACCATCATACAAGCAATTCAATTGTCTCATAGGTACATCCATGCGGTGGCCATGAATATAACAAACAATGGGTTGATTCGTTCCGCAAAGACCATCATACAAGCAATTCAATTGTCCCATAGGGACATCCATACGGTAGCCATGAATATGGCGACCGCAGAATCCATGTATCTCGTCCCGTAGGGACGGTCTTATGGTCCAACACGGCTGATTTTGGAAAATGAATTTATTTAATTAATTTTGACGATCTCCAAATCTCTCTCCCTATGGCAAACACCTATTCTCAGGTGAATATACATTGTGTATTCGCCGTCAAAGGCCGCAAGAATTTTCTGTTACCCGAATTTCGTTATGACCTATTCAAATACATGTCCGGAATTTTGAAAAACGACAAGGCCTTTCCTCTGGCTGTAAACGGCTGGACTGATCATGTCCATGTATTATTCGAACTACCAATGACGATGTCGATTTCGGATC
>JBJXFC010000196.1:0-12027 GCA_046153915.1 Flavobacteriales bacterium | reverse complement strand
GCAATAGTCTGTTGCAATGTATGTGCGGGTAAACGAACGGAAACAACCATCAGCAATGATGTCGCCTGGTTGAGAAGTTATAGTTGGTACTCCGCAGTTGTCTGTTGCCTCTGCACCACCGGCAGCGGGAATTTCTTCCGGATTGCAACCAAGACTGCCTCCTAGAGGACAAATTGTAAATTGAGGATCAACGGTGTCATCAAATGTGATAAACTGTTCGATGCTGTCGTGGTTTCCACAATCGTCGGTGGCTGTCCACGTGCGACGGATTGTGATCGGACATGTGTCGCTCAATGTATCTTCATCAAAAATGATATCAACGTTCCAGTCGCAATTGTCGTTTGCTGTTACAAGTGATGGCAATGGAATTTCTCCACACTGACCATTCACGTCTTCTGGTATGTTGCTGAATGTTGGTTTAACGGTGTCGTTTATAACAATGATCTGTGAGCACGAAGCTTCATTGCCACATTCGTCTGTTGCTGTCCATGTGCGCACAATAGTATTGAGGCAAGATGACAGTGTATCTGATTGTGTTTCTGTGAACACAACATCAAGAACTCCGTCGCAGGTATCAAATGCTTTTACATCGGCAGGTGTTGGAACATCTGCATAACATTGATATGCCGCAGTTGGAATTGGGCAATCTTCCAGAACCGGATCAGTAGTATCTACTTTCCATGTGAAAGTCTGGTAGCAGAATGCATCATTTCCGCATGCATCAACTGCTTTGTATGTGCGTGTGTACGAGCGGTAACAACCGTCGATAATGATATCACCTGGCAATACAGAAACAGTTGGTATTCCGCAATTGTCCGTAGCGATAGCAGTGCCTGGCTCAGGAATTCCTGCTGGATTGCAACCAAGATCTCCTCCTTGTGGGCAGAAAGTAAACTCTGGGTCTGTTGTATCAGATGTCCATGAGTAAGTCTGGTAACAAAAGCTTTCGTTTCCGCATGCATCCGTTGCAGTATAAGTGCGAACCTGCGTGCGGTAACATCCATCTTCGATGATTGGACCAAGAGCAGAAGTAATGGTTACATCACCCACGCAGTTGTCGGTAGCAATTGCCTGTCCCGGTGCAGGAACACCAGTGGGGTTGCAACCAAGGTTAGCTCCTTGCGGGCAGAAAGTAAAGGTTGGGCCTTCATTGTCTACAGTCCAGGTATAAGTCTGGAAGCATACGGCATCATTGCCACATGCATCCGTTGCGCGATATGTTCTTGTGAAAGAATACGTGCAGCCAACAACAGTGATGTCTCCAGGAAGCACATCGATAGTTGGGTCACCACAATTGTCGGTGGCAACTGCAACGCCCGGTTCAGGAATTCCTGCGGGATTGCAACCAAGGTAGCCGCCTTGAGGGCACGATGTAAACACCGGATCAATTAAGTCTGATTTCCACGCGAACGTTTGGGTGCATTGTGTTTGATTTCCGCATGCGTCAGTAGCAGTATAAGTTCTGATTTGTTCGCGGAAACATCCATCCTCAGTTATTGAACCAAGAGCAGAAGAAATGGTTACCGAACCACAAAGATCAGTTGCTGTTGCATCGCCAGCCGCAGGAACGAAAGTTGGATTACAGCCCAGGTCTTGTGAAGGAGGGCAGAATGTAAAGGTTGGGCCAGTAGTATCTACAGTCCAGCTAAATGTCTGGTAGCAATGTGCTACATTACCACAAGCATCTGTTGCGGTGTATGTGCGAACCTGAGTGCGGTAACATCCGTCTTCGATGATTGCGCCAAGATCTGATGTAATTGTTGGAATACCGCAATTGTCAGTTGCCACGGCGTTTCCTGCTGCTGGAACTCCGGTTGGATTGCAACCAAGCGCTCCACCCTGTGGACAGAAAGTAAACACAGGATCTACTTCATCATTCACTGAAATAACCTGTTCATCCTCTGTAATATTTCCGCAACCGTCTGTTGCTGTCCATGTGCGTGTGATAGTATATGGGCATCCAGAAGTAGTTTCACTATCAAATACAACAACCAATGGATTTCCAAAAGCATCTGTTGCGGTAACAACAGCAACAGCCGGAATCTGATCACAAGGAGCTGAAGTATCCGCAGGTACGCCAACCAATGTAGGGGGAACCTGATTTTCTGAAACTACAACTTCATCTGTTGCTTCACAACCCGCACAATCAGTTACTGTTACTGTATATGTTCCAAATTGATTTACAATAATTGAAGGTCCGTTTGTAAGACCAACAATACCGGGTCCGGTCCATGCGTAATCAACTCCAGAATCAGGAATGCCTGGTACATTGACGTTAACGTAATCAACACGGAAGGCACATCCACTATTGTCGGTAATTTTTACATAACGTGCTGCACTTCCAAGGTTGTAACAGAAGTCTTGATATCCGCCAGTGAAGAGCACAGAAGCAGCTACCACTGTATAAGGACCAGCCTGCACTGTCGCAACTTCAATTTTAGCATTTGACTGATTAGAAGGGTTCGTTGCGTTGTTGCAATGTTCAAGTTTCATGCGAACACACATTTGAGTGCCTGCCGGAACATTTGAACCGAAATCCAGAGTCAAAGAAGAGATTCCCTGACCAGATGCGGTATGCAATTTAGTACCTGCATTATCGCCACAAATTCCGGATGCAGAAGGAGTTTCCGCAAAACCAGTTGTAGCCACAACCGCATGCGTACAATCATTGTATCCAGGGGTTTCACAATTCTGCGCACCAGTAACGGTTGCAGTGAGTGTAGTATTAATTGGAGGACAAGTAACTACATCAGGACCAGCGTCAACATCAATATCACAGCATTGGGCAACCGTGTATGTTGCGGTGCAGGTAGTTGATGCAGCTCCGCAAGTGCTCGTATATGTGAAGGTAACCAGCTTAGATCCGCCAGTTTCAACACTTGGAGCTACTGTTCCACCATCATTTGTAAGCACTCCATTGCAACCGCCGGTAGCAGTCGCTGTTCCAAGCCAGGCAACAAATGCTGCGTTGGCTTCATTTTGTGTGAGGCATGGTGCGCTTGTGGTATTCGGAGGGCAGGTTAATACAATAACAGGAGCCGCAGGCACTGTGAAGGATGCCATGCATGTGACAGGAGCTACACATGATGTGGTGTAGGTGAATGTTACATTCTTTGTTCCGCCTGTGCATGTGTTGGGAGCATTGCCACCATCGTTGGTAAGCACTCCATTGCAACCACCACTGGCAAATGCCAAAGCTAGCCATGCCGTGTACAAATCATTTACCTGAGTTTGTGTTAGGCAATTAGCTGTTGTCTGATTTGCAGGACAGCTAATACCTGGCGCAGTTGGTGGGTTTACTGTAAACGTAGAAGTACAATCAAATTTATCACCACAAGGGTTTTCAAATTCGATTGTGATTGAAACTGTGCCGCCTAAGCATACATCCGGCGCTGTTGGGCTGGTAACGGTAATACCGCCACCGCATGGGCTGCCATAAGTTGCGGTTGCTATCCATGCCTGGTATTTTGCATTGATGGCTGACTGGGTTTGACACGCTGCTTCTGTTTGAGCAACAGGACAAGACAAACTTGTGCAACGATAGTCTTCCACTTCACCGTTTGAAGCACCTGCAGATGAACGTTCGTCAACTGAAGCTGTTCCACCATTGTCGGTGAGGGCATCCGTAGTAATGCGCACACGCAGGTAGCGGTTTGCTGCATTACCGCTTACGGTAACACCACTCCAGGTGAGGGTTTTCGAACCCACGAATCCGTTTGCAACTGTAGTTGAAACAAACTCAGAGGCTCCGAACTGACCATCACCATTGAGATCAACCCACGCGTAAAGATTAGCGGTTGAGCCCGTAGTATTTACAAGACTGTTTACAGTAATACTGAAAGTCTGTCCGCTTCCATTCACAAGTATTGGAAGAACGGTTACCGAATCTTCGTCATCCGAAACGAGATTGTCATCACCATTTGCATTGGCAGAAGACTGATGACTTGCTTCGTCATCAATTAAAGCACCGAGATATAAATTCGGACAATCGAGAACGTGCGCCGGAGCGCCATAGCTTGCGGGTGCATCACCATAATCGCTACCCAAAATGGATGCGAACTCGATACCAAGAATCAGATGCGTATCGTCAGATGACGGGTTTAAGTTATTCGTTAGAACAGGGTCGAAACCACCATTACCAACCAGGGTTGGTGAGTGTGTACCATTGTGAGTTGTAGTTCCCAAATACACATTGGCGCCATTGGTCCATAAATGGTTGGCTCCGCGTGGGGAACCGGTATCACCTAGATAATCATTCTCCACACCACCCATTAAGGTCGCGTATTGAAGAGCGGTTATATCCGAATTAAATCCGGCAAAGAACATGTCAAGTCCACCGTTGTTGGAGCTATCGAAGAATGGATCACCATTGATATTAAGTGTTGGTAATCCGCTTCCTGAGGTCCCTGAAGTACCAAATACCAGCAAAAATGAACTTGCGATACCATCACAATCCACCTGGGTCACCGGGCGGATTCCACTTCCTATTTCATTGCCACTGCCGCCATAAAAAGTACACTTGTAGGAACCACTGCCGCCCGTATCACTAACAGAACCTACAACAGCATCTTGGCCGCCGTTGTGGCTGGTATCGTAAGCACCAACTGATGTTGGGAATCCACTTTCAGCCGAACCAGTCCAATAAAGTGTTGATCCAACAATTTGAATGTCGTTAATTTCATCATTGTTGCTGCCACCAATTTCGTCGAGGTAGTTGAATGCGGTTCCAGTTGAATTAAGTACGCCAATAATTCCATCTTCATTACCAGTGCCGGTTGATCTTGATGCCGCACTATTGACTTCTGTTAGTTGGCCATAACCAAAACCGGCAAAGGCTACACGTCCATCAGCAAAGACTTCCAAATCATTGAATGTCTCATCACTGTCTCCGCCAATATAAGTTCCCCAACTCAGGGTATTGAATGAGGTGAATTTTGCGATATACATATCATCCGCATTGTTGGTGCCATCAGCTGCGCCAGCAGAAATATAAGAGGCCGGTAGGGCGCCTTCTGCGGTAAGACCAACCACAAATGAGTTGTTGCTCAATGCGCGAATTGAAGTCGCTCCCGGGTCTTCACTGCCGGAACTACCTAAGTATGTTGCATAGTTAAGTGTACCTAAATCTTTTGTAAATACTGCAACAAATGCATCGTAGGTGCCACCGCGTGTGTTATCAAATGGTGAGCCCGTTGTAGGAATAGTAGAATTCGTTTTGCCACAGATAAAGACATTGTCTGTAGATAGGCTAAGGCCATATGCAATAACATTCGTGTCATTGTCTGAATTACTATCATTCACTACCGTAGACGGTCCGTACAAGGTCATGTCTAACAAGTCGGAACCATCAGCACTGATGCGATAAACGATTGCCACACGAGGTGTAGCACTTGAACTACTAAAGCCGGTAACGGCATTGAGGTAACCATCAGCATCATAAGGAGCTGCGCCTGTGGCGATTTGTTGGTTTGCACCACCTGCGCAATAGACAATTCCATTGTTGTCAACCTGGATGGCGAACAAATATTGGTCAAAACCTGTGGTGTTACCATCAAAGAAAGTACCCCAACTCAATGTTGGGTCAATAACCACCGGGTAACGGTTGTCAATAGTTGAGGTTGTACTGAAACCAATCAGGTTGGCAGCGTTCTTAGCGAAACTAAAATCAACCGGTGTTTTTCCAGCAGGAGTTATTTGAAATGACTCAGGAATATTAAAACGAACATTGGTAAAGTGCAGGCCCACTTCAAGGCTTCCATCTTTGGCAATGTTAATGGCGTCCTGGCCTTCAAATCTCATCTTTACATTGTTAAAATCTGCACCTGCCGCAACGATCCAGTCGAACTCAAAAGAGCCATCAGCGTTGCTGTACAGGCGAAGGTCAATGCCGGGATATACGTTTTTAAGCGTAAGGTCTTTGGCGGCCTTTACATCCGTGATCCATTCACTCTCAGTTGCTCCCAACATGTAATTGTAAGAGGTTGTGAATTCATCACCCAGTTCGATATCCGAATTTCCTTTTGAACCATCCAGGTAAAGTGTGAAGGTATGCGATGATTTCATGCGCGGCTCCTGATTCTTCACGTCGGTAACAAGCGCGTTTTTGTTGGCAGTTTGCTCAACATCCACATACTCGATTTCCTTTGCTACGAAGCGAATTCTGTTTTTCTCGATGTATGTCGAACCATGCAGTCCCTCGAAGTAATACAACACATCGCTGTTTGGCACCTGCCCTTTGTTCTCAAGAAAGCGCAGCGTTTCTGCATTCTTCTTGAGTGTAGACCGAATCAATTTTTCTTGTTCGGTAGTGAGGCTTGTACCTTGTGGCAAGCCACTTTTGGGGCGATCGTCAATACGCTGCGCCAAGAGGCCCGTAAATGCAAAAACCGCTACCATAGTGAGCAGTCCGTTTACGACCATTTTCATTTTACACAGTGCATTCCGGCCGGATACTGCTGTGTCTCTTGTAAAGTGGTTCATGTTGTAATTTGGTTAGGTTAAGATGATATGTACAGAATTATCTACCGGACTAATTCCGGAAAATGTGTTTATGACTTAGGAAAACAGGGAACCTTGACGATGTAAAATCGAAATTCCAGCACGCCGAATGTAAAATGAGCCGAAAAGAGGAAGCACTCAAGATTGAATGTTTCATTATAGGGTTTTGGTTAAAATGTTAGTCGACTGTTTAGGTTAGCCGATAGTCCGTTTCAATAGCGTCGCAAATCTATAAAAGAAAACCGACTGAATTCCAAATAAATTTTTGTTTGTGGCCGGAATTGGTCGTTTGATCCTCTCCGAAAAGGGTTTGGTCGAGGGGGTGGTGTTCTTCTGACACGAAGTGCCGCAGACGTGTCTAACTCACTGATAATATTGTAATTGTGACGTTGTTAAAGAGGAACCAATCACCCGCGGCGCGTCCTTTGAACTGCATTCCAATGGGTGATTGAGGTGATATAAAAATCACATCCAATTCATCTATTCTTAATTTTCCCAGCCCAATTGACAAATAATAATAACCCGCCGAAGTTTCTATGAGACTTCCCTGTTCTATGGATTCCGGACTTAAACCTGATTGAATGGAGCAGAGCTGTGACACCTGCATATTGAGTTCAAACAATTGTTTCGACAATTGTTCCTGTTCCAAATGGACCATTGCCCTGCCCGTCTCATGTTTGTCGCCAGCCGTATTTTTGGAATCGTTGGACAATTCAGAGCGGAGGTCGCGCAATGTTGCTTCAATAGAACTCACACGATTTTTGATTACTTGCAGACCGGATTCATGAACCCTCGATTTTAATGTCATCGTGCAAGCATAATGCAGAATTTGATCCTGGTGTTCAATTTTGATTTCACATTATTGAAAGCTATCTTGCCGCGCCTTATGATTAAACCTAGCTTCGTATTTCTTTGGACAACGGTTTTATTTTGCCTGACTACGACGGTTGTGGCTCAATCCGATTCGGCAGACTTTTATCTGCTCTCCGGTGTTGAGCACTACAATGAGAGTCGTTATGAAAAAGCGGAGAAAGCACTGCTTACGGCTCTTCATTTTGCAAATGCTGAAACACCCCGTTTGTCTGAGATAAATACTAATCTGGGCAATGTGTATGCGGCTCTTGGGAAATCCGAACAGGCGCTGCAATCCTATCAGGAGGCATTGCGCAACACCGATAATATGTCAGACGGCAAAAAGCATAAGGGCAAAATTCTAACCAATATCGGTGCCATGTATGAAGAACAGCAAGATCTTTCAAAAGCACTCGAATATTACAATCAATCAGAATCGATTGCCCGGCAGGTAAAAGATACGCTTCAAATAGCTGACGTGCTCAACAACCGCGGATTGGTATTAGAACAACTCAGTCGGTATGACGAAGCCATCGCGCTTTATCAGGAAGCATTGCAATATTATACTGCACTAAACAATATCGAACGCTTAACGATCTGTTACAACAGTCTGGGCATTGTTTCAAAACAGCAGCACAAACTGGATGATGCCATCACCTACTACAACAAAGCCGTTGAGTGCGCTGCAAAACTGGACAACGATTATTTTGTAGCAGCGTTGATGAACAACGTCGCCAATGTCTATGCTCTGGAAAAAAAATACGATCAGGCCATTTCGAATTCTCTGGAAGCGCTGAGTATTGCGAGAAGCATCAATCACCTTGAACTCGAACAAGAGTGTCTTGGCAGTCTTTCAGATCATTATGCCTCCAAAGGAGACTTCCAAAATGCGTTGCGCTTTCAGAAAGAATTTCAGGCCGCAAACGACAGTCTCATTAACGCTTCCAGAGCGGCCTCACTTGCAGAAATGGAAACACGCTTCGATGTGGAACGGAAAGAACTGCAAATTCAAAATCTCGAAACCAAAACACTGTTGCAAGAAGAAGAAAACCGCCGCAAGAAATTTTTTATTGGACTTTTGATCTCTCTCTGTGCGCTTGTTTTGATCGGGGGATTTCTTTTAATGCGAACAGCAAAACTCAATCAACGAAAAAGAGAATTGGAAATCATTGCGGCTACAGAAAAACAAGAGCGCGATCGCATTGCCCAGGACATGCATGATGAACTTGGGTCCGGAATTTCTCGCATTAATTGGATTACCGGAGAAGCTCAACAAAATACCGGAGAAGAAGTCAAAACCAAATTTGCTCACATCGAAAACATCGCACACCAACTTTCATCCAATATGCGTTCGCTTATTTGGCTCCTCCATACAGGCGATGTAACTCTTGATGTTTTACTCTCACGCATACGTGAACTAGGTGGTCAATACGAAGAAGATTTTAAGTTCCATGTGAAAATGGTGCTCCCTGAAAATGGCAAACAAACCATGCTTAGGCAAAATGCCACCCGCGACATCTTTCTGATGTTTAAAGAGTGTATGACAAACATTGGTAAACATGCCCATGCGAGTGAAGTAAGCTGCAAAGTTTCCTTTCAAAACAACAATTTGGAATTGGTAGTGAGTGACAACGGCAAGGGATTTCAACCCAAAGAAGTAAAACTTGGTCATGGCTTGGGTAATTTACTTCGCAGAGCCACAGGACTGGGTGGCACAATGAAAATTGAAAGTGATAATAAAGAAACAACATTTCGATTTATTCTCCCCGTTCAAAATCTTGTGCCGGACGATAAAAAAACCATATCCTAAATGAGGCCCTACTACTTTTGTGGTATATGAGCACTAAACTCCTGATAGTTGAAGATGATGAACCAACGCGTGCAAGCATGGTCGTTTTTCTTAGTGGAACACCGGGGTTTGAAATTATTGGTGTTTATGGCACAGCCGAAGAAGCTCTCACTGCCAATCTATTTGCAGAGGCTGATGTATTGATGACGGATATCGGGTTGCCGGGAAAGTCGGGTATTGAACTGATACAGGCAATACGCCCCGTTCATCATCGCATCCAGTGCCTGGTGCTTACCATATTCGAAGACGATGATCATGTTTTCAATGCACTAAAAGCTGGAGCTACAGGGTATATCCTCAAGGGCGGACGACCCGCTAAAATTCTGGATGCACTCGATGAAATAATCTCAGGTGGTTCGCCGATGACCGGCACCATTGCCCGCAAAGTGATAGGCACATTTAAACAACAAGAGAACACACAGTCGGATGTTTTGACCACACGTGAAAACGAGATACTTAAGTTGCTGGCTGAGGGTTTTCGTTACAAAGAAATAGCTGACAAGCTAGACATCAAAACAGATACGGTGCGCACACACATTCGCAATATCTACCAAAAACTCGAGGTTCAATCGAGGATGGAGGCGATCAACAAGGTGCGCGGGGGCGCACCGTAGAGACGCGATGCATCGCGTCTGTACCACGATTTGCGTATTGATATCCTGATTTAAAATCGGGTGCTTTGGATTTCTAAATCAACATCAAAATGAAAAAGAAATCGAGCATTTTCCTATTCGCAATTCTGATGATCAACAGCCTTGTTTGGTCACAAAAAGAATTCAAACAATTGTATGAAGTTAAATTTCCGGTATCTGTAGATAACTGGCAAAATAACGACGATCAGACTATCGCAGTGGCTGGCAACGACGCCGCGCTTTGTGCCGTGGACGCAGTGTCAGGCAAAGTCCTATGGCAGTTTACCTTGAAAGAAAAATTCGCAATTAAAAAATGTGAGTCGTGGGACTATGATACGGACCTCGAAGTTGTAGAGATTATCTGCAAAGGCGACAAAAAAGAGGACCGCATAAGCTATTACATTGATTCACGTACTGGTGAAACAATAAGCGACATGACTTCGAAACAGAAGATCACAAAAACAAAATACGTACGCCCAAAAAAACAAAAAAAGTCCTGGGTGGGTAAAGGAACCCTGGATCTTGAAAACCCGAATGTATCTTTAAGTCTGGATTATGAGTCGCCGAAAATCAACTCATCCTATGACAAGAAAAAGAAACGGCCCATTGCAGTTTCCTGTGTTGGTGAATACACCTGGACAGCTAATATAGAAGGTAGTTTTGTTAGGGCGCTTTGTTCTAATGCAACTGGCATGGGCGATTTTGGGGGTGATTTTATTGATCTTTTCGTAAGTGGGAACTTCGTATTTGTGGTTTACGAAGGCCTTTCTGTGATTGATCTTAAAACAGGCAAATTACTTTGGGAAACAACATTTGATTTTTCATCGTTGGATCTTGGTTTGATGAAAACAGAAATGATCATAGGTCGCGCACCCATGCCCGTGTGTGATGCGAGCGGAGCTTACATCGCAGACCTTTCTAAAGAAACACGTGCTATCCGCAAATTTGATCTGTCAACAGGAAAAGTGCTTTGGGAATCTGAACGGTTGAAAAAGGATGCGATCATCACAGAAATGATATTGATCGACGGAGTGCTTATGGTTCGCAATGGCGGCAAAGTGCAGGTGCAGACATACATTGTAGATACCAACGGCGGATCGGTGTGTAAATCTGAAATGAAAGAAGAAGGTGACTTCAGTCTTGCGGCATACGATGCCGTCTCCGGTAAACTATTGTGGGTAGGAGATGATGTAAAATCTCTTGGGGATAAGTTTAAGAGCATCAGCAATCTGCTTACCGATGGCACTTTGCTTTATGTATCAAGTGACCGCAATCTTTTTGCATTGGATCCTAAAACCGGAGCACCGAAATACAAAGTAGACATTTCTGATATGAAAATAGGCAAACCAAATTTCATTGCAGAATATGAATCTGATATTATCATAGATGGAGAAGAAGGTCTGGCACGACTTCAAAAAAGTGACGGAAAAGTGAAGTATGCCACTGATACAAAAAAGAATCTTGGATCTTTCTTCGCAGGTGATGTCTTTTATGTGTGGATAGGTAAAGACGCCGATGACTGGTCGCAATTTATTCGATTCAATATTGAAACAGGGGCGATAGAAGGAGGGATAAAAGATACCGGGTATCCCTACTTCTCGCCCGACGGAAACGAGTTCATCAAAAAAGACAACAATGTGTTGTTGCGTTATAGCACCAAGCCCTAACTATTTAACACATTAAACTTTCACGTGAAATGAAAAAGATAATTTTTCTCCTGATAGGCTGTGTTGTTATGATTAAGGTAACCACCGCACAGGAATACATTTATATAAGCTATGACGGCATTCGCAAATACATGCGCTTTGATGTGGGCTATACACAATGGACCATGCAACAGACCGACAGCTCCGCGCGCATGAGCCGGGGACTGCACCTGCACAATGAAGTGAAAATCATCTCGGCCTTTTGGAAAAACCGCACAAGAATCACTGTTCACGATGCCTTTTATCTAGGCCTGGATATGGGCGGACTTGCCAGTGAAAGACATGCTTCAGGCATTGGTGAAGATGCAGAATACGAAAGCAAGTTCTCGATGGTGATCAACATGGGATATTTGTTTTTAGGAGGATATCGGGTGCAGAAATGGGGCGCGTTGGCAGGAATCGATTTTCGCTGGCGCGCATCAACAGTTGGAGATCTCACCATGCCCAATCTCAACGGTCCGTTATTCTACCTAAGCACACCTGTAGTAGT
>JBJXFC010000189.1:0-2583 GCA_046153915.1 Flavobacteriales bacterium | reverse complement strand
GCTCTTTACGGCATTTTGTCGGTAGGTGTGCATATTCACCTCCACTATTGTTGCGGCAAATTGGCAGGAATGGAATTGGTTTCCAAACAGCACAATTGCTGCGATGACGACAACAATCAAGGTTGTTCTGTCACACATCAGTGTTGCACGTATACCGAACTCAATTTTGCGCTGGAAGATGAGCATTATTCTTCTTGCTTTCAATATCTGATAACAGCACCGGTTGAAGAAATTCCGATTCCAGATCAAGTCATTTCGGAACCAAATAAAGAAGCAGATCTCACAACGCATTTTGATTTTGCCGCAAAACGACGGCTCTTTCTGGAGCACTCTGCTCTCCTATACTACGCATAGTGCTTCCTCATGCCTGAGTTCTCTGAATCTTTTCAGACACTCCATCTATTTCCATTTACAAAAAAAATTATACATTTAATCTTATGAAATCCATATTCAAATATATCCCATTCGTTCTCCTTATTGCATTGATGTCATTTACGGAGGCAGACAAAAAATCATCAAAAGTAACCGCCACCTTCTGGGTTGCCAGTGTGTGTAGCCAGTGTGAATCCATCATCGAAAAAGCGATGGATGTAAAAGGCGTTGTAGCTGCCGACTACAGCATGGAAACCGAAAAATTGACGGTTACCTACAAATCCAATAAGATCACAGAAGACCAACTTCACGTCTTATTGAATGAGGCAGGATACGATACTGAAAAGTCGAAGTGCACCGAAGAACAATACCTGCGCACGCCAGGATGTTGCCGGTACCGCACACTTGAGAAACATTGATGGGAAGCACAATGTACAAAGTTATAAGTACAAAGTTGCAAGCGCATTTCAAAGTTGTTTGTGCTCAGTTGCATTCGAAGAAATTCTTCCTTCTTATGCTTTTCTGTGGATTATTCCATTTGTCTGAAGCGCAGAAAATTTCGGGTAAAGTAACCGATGTTGATAGTGGTGAAATGTTGACAGGAGCAGTGGTTATTTGGCAAGGAACACGCGCGGGCACTGTAACAGACATTGATGGGCAATTTGAAACAACACAACCCCCGGGAGCCAAACGTCTCGTTGCTTCATATGTTGGTTATGTTTCAGATACCATTGTCTATTCTGGTGAAAATTTTCTCGAAATAAAATTAAAGGCCATGGCAAGCGGCAGAACCATCATCATTGAAGATGATCGTGCATCGACCACCATGACCACACTCAATCCGCTCAATTTCCAGACTCTTGGAAAAAAGGAATTGTGCAAAGCTGCGTGTTGTAATCTAAGTGAAAGTTTTGAGACCAATGCTTCTATTGATGCCTCATTTGCTGATGCGATTACGGGCACCAAACAAATTCGTATGCTGGGCCTCGATGGCAAATACACACAAATGATGTTTGACAATATGCCAGCTATTCGCGGACTTGCGAGCACGTATGGATTGACCTATGTGCCTGGACCCTGGGTAAACAACATCTACATTGGCAAAGGAGTTGGAAGTGTTGTTGGCGGATTTGAAAGCATTACGGGCCAAATAAACGTAGAGTATAAAAGTCCGGAAACTGCAGAGCCACTCTATGTAAATGCATATCTGGGAAGCTCCGGGCGAACAGAATTAAATCTGATCTGGACTCCGCATTCACATAACGAAGATGTGGATCATAAAACCTCTGATAGCGAAAAAAATGCACGCGAGAGGCGCAGCCATTTTCGACCTGTTTTTTTAGCCCATGGAGCAATGTCTTCATTTCGTACGGATATGAACGGTGATGGCTTTTTAGACAATCCGCTTTTCACCAATATCATTCTGCGCAACGAATGGCATCTTAGCACGGAGAAAGGTTTGGGCGCACAATTTGCGGCCACCTGGTTGAAGTTAAATAACGTAAGCGGCAAACTCGACTACAATCCGAAGGATGAAATCAGATCCCAATTGTGGGGTGTAAATATTGCAACAGATAAATATGATCTTTCTGCCAAAGTGGGCTATGTATTTCCTAAAAAGACCTGGAAAAGTTTTGGCTCACAATACAGCGCAAGTTATCATAAGCAATCTGGAAATTTCGGTTATCGTCAATACACAGGCGAACAAGTAAGTGGTCGTGTAAATCTGCTTTTTGCAACGCGCATCAAAAATGACTCTCACAAAATCACAACCGGCGTAAGTTATTTGTATGACAATTTCAATGAACGGGTTTTCTTTAAAGAATTTCCACCTGTTTTGCTTTCATCCATGTCTCTTTCGCGCATGGAATCAGTAGGTGGAGCATTTGCGGAATACACCATGAACTGGAAGGAGCGGCTGATAATTGTTGCGGGATTGCGAGGTGATTATCACAACCGGTATGGTTTGTTCTTCACTCCACGCATTCATACACGTTATAGTTTCACCGATAAGACATCATTGAAATTACTGGGTGGAAAAGGGTATCGCACGGCAAATCTTCTGATGGACAATGTTGGGATTTTGGCGAGTAATCGAAATTTCGTAGTACAGGGCAACGATCCGGATGGATACTTTGGATTGAAGATGGAACAAGCCTGGAATACTGGAGTAATTCTCACGCACAAATTCAAAATCAATCACCGCGATGC
>JBJXFC010000178.1:0-6136 GCA_046153915.1 Flavobacteriales bacterium | reverse complement strand
CGCTTGTGCGGGCCCCCGTCAATTCCTTTGAGTTTCATCCTTGCGGACGTACTCCCCAGGTGGATTACTAAACACTTTCGCTTGGACTCTGATCTTACGACCAAAATCTAGTAATCATCGTTTACGGTGTGGACTACCAGGGTATCTAATCCTGTTTGATCCCCACACTTTCGTCCCTCAGTGTCAGTTATATGTTAGCCAGCTGCCTTCGCAATCGGTGTTCTGTGTGATATCTAAGCATTTCACCGCTACACCACACATTCCGCCAACTTCACATATACTCAAGACCGCCAGTATCAATGGCAATTCCTCTGTTGAGCAGAGGGCTTTCACCACTGACTTAACGGTCCACCTACGGACCCTTTAAACCCAATAAATCCGGATAACGCTTGCACCCTCCGTATTACCGCGGCTGCTGGCACGGAGTTAGCCGGTGCTTATTCTTATGGTACCTTCAGGCTACTACACGTAGTAGCGTTTATTCCCATACAAAAGAAGTTTACAATCCATAGGACCTTCAATCCTTCACGCGGCATGGCTGCGTCAGAGTTGCCTCCATTGCGCAATATTCCTCACTGCTGCCTCCCGTAGGAGTCTGGTCCGTGTCTCAGTACCAGTGTGGGGGATCATCCTCTCAGAACCCCTACCAATCGGAGCCTTGGTGAGCCGTTACCTCACCAACTAGCTAATTGGACGCATGTTCATCTTAAACCGCCGGAGCTTTAACTGCAAAGTGATGCCACTTCGCAGTGTTATGGGGGATTAGCACCGATTTCTCGGAGTTATACCCCAGTTTAAGGCAGATTACATACGTGTTACGCACCCGTGCGCCGGTCGCCACCAAATAATATTGCTATTATTCGTGCTGCCCCTCGACTTGCATGTGTTAGGCCTGCCGCTAGCGTTCATCCTGAGCCAGGATCAAACTCTCCATTGTGAAGATATTTAATCTCATTGGCTTGACGTTGTTTCAAAAAAACCTGTTCGCTGCTGCATTATATCAAAGAACTTTTTTCACTTTTCCACCAATTCACTTTCTGAATTGGGGCGGCAAATATACTATCACTTGTTTTCCGATTCCAAATTTTTCTTTAAAAATGTTTTGAACATTTTTTCTGAATCCCTTGTCTGTCGTGCTTTTGTGATGCCTTCAAGATCATTATCTTGTTTCAAAAGCGGGTGCAAATGTACTCCTAACTTTTACCTGCGCAAGTACTACCCCAAAGTTTTTTTCCGACTACCCCTTAATGCCTTGTTAATCATAGTAAAAAAAAGTGCATTTTTTTTTGCATCCCACTTTTAAACCTCTTCTCCAAATCATCGCCTCAATGGCCTTTTGGATGCGTGTTTTGGTGCTCATTACTCTAATCCACACCGGCTTACACGAAAAAAGGATTGCATTTCGCAACCCCTTTCAACTTTGTTTCAAGATGAACAAATGGTGAACCATTCGTCAACTTTTGCTATTCGGTTAATCTGCAAGTAACTTATCGTACACAATCTCACCCGCCAATATGGTCCTCAACACCATTGTTTGCAGTATCTGGCTCTCTTCCGCTTGCATGATGTCGCGATCGAGCATCACAAAATCAGCGTACTTGCCAACTTCCAGTGATCCTTTGTGATGGTCTTCGAAATTCGCCATGGCCGCCCAGATCGTCATTCCACGCAATGCATCTTCCCTGCTTAACGCATTCTCCTTCTGCCAGCCTCCTTCCGGTTTCCCATCCTTGTCTTTGCGCACCACAGCCGTATAAAACGTAGCCATGGTGGAAATTTTTTCCACCGGACAATCTGTTCCCAAAGCAATCATACCAAGTTCTTTCTTTAAGTCGTTGTATGTGTAGGCTCTGTATACACGATTGCGACCCAGCCGTTCTGCGGCCCAGGGCATATCGCTTGTAGCGTGCGTTGGCTGAACACTAGGTATAATGTGATTCAACCCAAACTTCGCAATATCATCCTGATGCACTACCTGCGCATGTTCAATTCTCCAGCGATGATCAAACAATGAATCGCTCATCACTTCTGCATATATATCCAGCATGACTCTATTGGCACTATCGCCTATGGCATGGGTGCACATTTGAAATCCGTGTTTGCGCAACATATATGCACTTAGACGAAAATGACTGATATCGCTTCGCAAAAAACCATGATTCACTGGCGGCAACACATCGCTGTATGGACTTAGCAAACACGCGCCACGCGAGCCCAGTGCACCATCTGCGTAAAACTTAAAGGCCCGCACAGAAAGCAGCGCTGAAGTATCAATGCCTGCTTTGAGATAATGAGCGAAGTTGGTAGAATCATCACTGAGCATTGCATAAATGCGCATTTTAAGTTCTCTATTTGCCTGCAATTTTTTGATGAGGTCAACATCTCTTTTGAGAAGTCCTGCATCATCGACTGTTGTAAGTCCGGTTTCAAAACATTTGCGTTGTGCTTCGAGTAACGAAAGACGATCCTGCTCTTCCGTTGGTTTCGGAATGAAACGATCCATATAGTCCATCGCATTATCTAGTAAGATGCCCGTAAGGCGACCATCCCGCATTTGAAACTCACCGCCCTTGATTTCTTGTCCGGGTTGAATGTTGGCCAGTTTAATTGCAGCCTCATTGACAAGAGATGCATGCCCATCTACTCTTTTCAGAATAACAGGTAAATCGGGAAACAACGAATCAAGCACTGCTCTGTCCGGAAATTCCTGCACTGTCCAGTCGTTCTGATCCCAGCCACGTCCCATGATATGGGTTTGCGACTGCAATTCGTTGTTCTTTTTCTTCTCTTCGTAAAAAACTTTTAGTTTTTCGATGACATCTGCAAATGATTTTGTGCCTACCAAATCAACCTCGCGCAAGGTCTGACCAAATGCGAGGAAGTGGCAATGCGCATCGATGAAGCCCGGATAGATCGGACGCTTCTGCGCATCGATGGTTTTAGGTGCGGAATATTCATTGAGTATTTCGCGCTCCGGTCCTATGGCAATGATGATTCCATCTTTGATGGCCATGGCCTCACAAATACTGAAGTTCTCGTCAACAGTATAAATGCGGGCATTGTGCACAATGAGATCGGCATCTTTGTTTTTAAATCCACAAGAAGTGCAGCACAAAACGAAGGCAACTAAAACAATCTGAAATATTGGATGGAATTGTTTGCGGACGATGTATTTCATGAGCTGTAAAATCAGTTTCTGATAATGTGATTGGCGTTGGCCTGAGCAGTAGGCATTATGATGAGATCGTTGATACAAACGTGCATGGGACGCGAAGCGATGAACAGTGCAGCTTCTGCAATATCATCGGCCTGTAGAGGAATGAATCCCTGATAAACCGCTTTTGCTTTTCGTTCATCACCATGAAAACGCACCAGACTAAATTCCGTCTCTGCCGCGCCGGGAGCGATCTGGCAAACGCGCAGATTGTGAGGTAGAAAATCAATGCGCATACTTTTGGTAAGTGCATCCACAGCAAATTTTGTAGCTCCATACACATTTCCACCGGGATATGCTTCTTTGCCTGCCACCGATCCGATGTTGATGATGGTGCCATTTTTACGTGCAACCATCCAGGCAGAAACTACGCGTGTGACGTAGAGCAATCCTTTGATATTGGTATCAATCATTTGTTCCCAATCGCTTACCAGTGCTTCATTCACAGGCTCTCTGCCAAGCGCGAGTCCAGCATTGTTAATGAGTACATCCACTGTTTTCCATTCATCAGGAATCGCGTTGAGAACCTGATCTACTTCTTCTCGAATGCGGACATCAAACCGAAGTGAAAGCACTTCTGTATGCTGTTCAGATTTTAATTCCTCTTCGAGTTCTTTCAGCCGATCTTCTCTCCTACCCGTGATAATAATGCGGTAGTTGTTTTTGGCAAAAAGCAATGCCATGGCTTTGCCAAATCCGGACGTAGCGCCGGTTATAAGTACAATAGGTGGTTTCAATGGATGTAGATTTTGTAATGGGCGAAAACTTTATTCGCAACTTTTAGTATCGATGATTATTCAGAAAACAGAACTTCAGACTGACATCTTCAGTTCCTCATTTCGTGTCATAATTTTTTTGTTTACAACTGGATTTGCGTACATCTGAAGTAAAATTTCGCGTGCATTTTTTGTGAAATCTTCTTTAGGAAGTCCGGATTTGCTGCGACCAAGAGAAAGTTTTATTACACGTCCCCGCACATAATTGATAAAGGCTATTCGCTGAATATTGGAATATTGATTCTTAAATTCACGGGTGCCATGCAAAAGATCATAAGCGATATAATTTGTAGGCCACAACTTGTAGATTCTGTGCATTTCGTCGTCAATTGCTTCGCCAAGCATCTTGATCTTTTCATTTTTATTTTGAATCTGACGCATGCGTTCAATAGCAAAATCGAGTTCACGCCCAACGGCAATATTGACGCGTCCTTTATGGCCGGTTAAACCAGTGAGCATCGAATGAAAGTCTTCCCCTTTTTGTTTTGTGTATGATCCGTTGTAACGCACGTGAAGCAGCTCATGTGTTTTGAGAAGATCACACGGATCGAATTCATAACTCACACACATGGGAATAATGTTTAAGTCTATAAGCGCATCCTCCAAAGGTTTGTCGCCGCTCATAGCAAACATTTTGAGCAAGCCTGTGCTGGTGCGATCATCTCCGTCTTTGCTTCGGCCCTCGCGCTGTGCTATCCACAAACTTCCTCTGCGGTTGCAGATAAGATCCCTGATATAATTGCTCAATCGCAATGAATAGTAGTACACTTCTTTCGCATTGATATCGCGGTTTACAATGACGTTTTTGTTGCTTCGAACAAGGTCGCGCACCATTTGTGTTTTGAGGAGATTGTCTCCAATGGCAATTTCAGTTGTTCTGTAACCTTGTTCCAATAAACTGACATTGAGCAATGCGCTGTCCAGAATGATATCCCGGTGATTGCTGATGAAAAGATACCCCTGTTCTTTATCAATAAACTCAATATTGGAAAACGACAAGCCACTGGTGGTCATCTGGGTAATGACTTTCATCGCCGGTGCGCTTATTTCTTCCTGAAACTGATCAACTGTGCGAATACTTTCAAACATTTTAGCAATGCTGGTTTTACTTAGTCCGGGATATACCCAACGCATGGCTTTGATAAGCATGGGTTCCTGGGCAAGCCTGTTCATGGCTTCCGTCAATTCTGCGTCGTTGTAAGGGCGTATTTCGTTGAAGTCAAAAATGTCTAAAGGGGCATTTTGCATGGAGCGAAATTACTGAACCTCATTGAAACATCATCCGTGAGGCTGCAAGATGCCATCTCTGGAAAAAAATCCCTGTTGCAAACATTTCACTTTGAGGTTGTTGGAAGAACGACCAGACTATTTTATAAGTCCCCGGGCTTTTCCACAATATTTGGCCCGCTTTTTTCGATGTAAATACCGATTTTAACCTGCAAATACGTGAAGATTTTTTATTCCATTGTTTTAATTGCTTTAACCGGAAGCCTGTTTGCTCAGGATGGCTGCGCTTATGAGCCATCTTCCAAAGTGGAGAAACTGATAGCCCAAAGCAAGGACACCAAAAAATACGAAGCCGATGAGCGCAGCGGATTTTTGGACAAAGCCCTTGAGGAAGAACCCAATTGTTTGCCTTGTCTGCGCAGACTTGGTGAAATAGAATACCTGCGGGCAAAACGCGGAGGAACATTCAACGCCGCAAAAAGCAATTTTGAGAAACTGGTAGAGCTTTGTCCGGAGTATCACTCCGAACCTTATTATTTTCTGGGAGCCATGTGTTACGCTGACAAAGAATACGATAAGGCGGTGGTCTGGTTCGAAAAGTTTATGAAATTCCCGGACAGTGATCCCACCAAGTTTGAAAAAGATTACGATAAAAAATATGCTGAGGTTGAAGAGGCTCTGAAGAGTGTGAAGGCTTATGCAGAAATATATTCTGAAAAAATAAATTTTAGTCCGGTTAAGGTGCAGGGAGTTACATCCACCAATGATGAATACCTGCCATTTATTTCGCCCGATGGCGAGGTTATGTTTATTACCCGGTTTATCTCAAAACAGGCAAAGGGAGATGTTTCCGCCAAACTTGTGGAAGAATTTACCTGGTGCAAACGATCTGATATTCAAAGTAAATTCGACAATGGTG
>JBJXFC010000162.1:0-17234 GCA_046153915.1 Flavobacteriales bacterium | reverse complement strand
TGCTTTCATACCTAAGCGCAATGAGGAATCTTTGCATCTAAAGGTAGAACTTCTTAATTCTGTTAAATTTGAAATTACAAGAGAGTTGTGCTGTTATAATTTGAATAGGATTTATGATAACTTCTGATTGACCAACAACAACTGACCAATTTGTTGAACAATGTCAGGTCTCTGACGGAGGAAGCCAGAAAAATTTCCATTATGCATTTCTCATTCTTTCCAAAAACAACCTGTTGAAAGTTCAGCACCTGTCTTTCCTTTCATGGAGGTATTTCCCCTTGTTTTGTCTTCATGTTCAAACTCGCCATTCTGCTCATCTTGCTCGCTTACTTCGGGATATTGTTTTATATCTCCCGGGTAACATCACGCAAGGCCACCAACGATACGTATTTCCGTTCAGGCAAATCTGCGCCATGGGCACTTGTGGCTTTTGGGATGATAGGAACGTCCTTGAGTGGAGTTACATTCAGCTCTGTACCCGGCACAGTCGGCACTGAGTTCTTTTATTACTTCCAGGTGGTGATTGGTTATCTGTTGGGATATTTTGTTGTTGCCTATGTTCTTCTTCCGCTCTACTATCGACTCAATCTCACAAGCATTTACTCTTATTTGCAGGAACGCTTCGGAATGACATCTTACAAATCCGGGGCATTGTTGTTTATAGTATCACGCACGTTGGGTGCCACACTGCGGCTTTATCTTGTTATCAATGTACTTCAGATTTTTGTACTGGATGAGCTTGGGGTCAATTTTTATGTTACCACACTCATCATTCTCGCTATGATATTGCTCTACACATTCAAGGGCGGTGTCAAAACCATTGTATGGACGGATACACTTCAGACTTTGTTTATGCTGATGGCACTTGTGGTATGCGTGGTATATATACTTTCTGATTTGCAAATGGGAATGGGTCAGGCCTGGGGCGAAATGACACAATTGGGATATACCAAAATCTTCAATACCGATGTGAATACATCTTCGTTTATGCTCAAACACATCATTGGCGGTGCTGTAATAACTATCAGCATGACTGGTCTCGATCAGGAGATGATGCAGAAAAATATCAGCGTAAAAAATCTTGGAGATTCTCAAAAGAATATGATCACCTTCAGCATTGTGATGGTTGCTGTCAATTTTATTTTTCTGATTCTTGGCGGACTGTTGTATCTCTATGCCAATAACAAAGGAATTGATGTAGCCAAAGACGCACTCTTCCCCACGGTTGCCATGCAATATCTCCCACCCGCGATCAGTATTATTTTTATCATCGGACTCATCAGTGCACTCTTCCCTTCAGCAGATGGCGCCATCACCGCACTAACGGCTTCATTCTGTATCGACATAATTGGTATCAACCGAAATGAGCACCTTTCTGATGCAGAGAGAATGAAAAAACGCAAATCTGTTCACCTGGTATTTGCTGGAGTATTTCTGGTGATGGTCATTTTTTTCAAATGGCTTGACAACAAACAGATCATCACCATCCTGCTCACCATAGCCAGCTACACGTATGGTCCATTGCTCGGATTGTTTTCATTCGGCATTCTTACCAAAAGAAAAATAAACGATGTGCTCACACCTGTTGTGTGCATTCTTGCACCTGCCCTGGCCTTCACACTCGATTATATCATGAAGGCAAATGGCTGTCCGTATGTGATAGGATTTGAAATGTTATTGATCAACGGCATCCTGGCATTTACGGGATTGTGGTTGGTGTCGAAACGTGCAACACCGATTAAACTCGTCGTTTGATTCACCCGACTCCTCTCAATCTATTTCCTACATTCAATTAAAAAAACGGATACGGGCTGAAAGCCCTCTCAAGGTGCAGGCACGGGTTAGCTTCGCTGAAACCCGCGCCATGTGAAGCGATTTGTAGAGACGCGATGCATCGCGTCTGTACAAATCGCGTCTGTAAGTATCGCGCTACAGCGTATCCCGATCCCTTTTAGGCAGGGAGGTTACGACCAAATCGTAACTATCATCGATCATTTGTTTGATCAATTTCATAGGAACACTGCCATCCATCATCACCGTATTCCAATGTTTTTTGCTCATATGGTACCCTGGTAAAATTCCGGAATATTCTTCGCGCAATTCAATGGCACGTTCGGGATCACATTTCAGATTGATGCTTTTGAATTGTTCAATGCCCGTG
The DNA here is from genome assembly GCA_046153915.1 of Flavobacteriales bacterium. GTDB lineage: Bacteria > Bacteroidota > Bacteroidia > Flavobacteriales_D > Sanyastnellaceae > JANNVZ01. The sequence goes on along the minus strand of JBJXFC010000162.1, from coordinate 15,073 downwards.
AGGGCAAACATTTTTCCTCCCACTTTAAAAACGAGTGTCTGATTATCAAAAGGAAAATCTTCGGTAACGCCCTTTTTGGCCAGACAATATTCGCGGTAAGATTCGATGTTCATGCTGCAAATATGAGCGAAAGGGCCTTTACACCATCACTCATATGCTGCACAGGGCACATCGTATTTGCTTCTGGCTTTGCATGCGCGAATGCCAATAATCAGCTCGTGTGAGCCAGAAGCGGCATACCGAATTTTATTGACTGTAAGGTCATAAGCATATGACAATGTAACATACTTGAAGGCACTCAATTTCAAAAGAGCCGAAATTCCATGCCCACTCCTTCCCGCGAGTCCAACACTCACTTTCTCTCTGAATTCCATTAAAACCTGTGCATCCAACGATGGTCGGCTTTTGCCAACGTAGTTAACCAACAACGCCGGTTTGAATGTCAATTCTTTCGACAATTTAATTGCTCGTCCACTGGAAATGGTCCAATGTCGGTTGAGGCGAGAGTCGCCCAAATCTTCGATTTTGTTGTTGCTTACATTTCTCACAGAAAGTCCATAAAAGCGATCATCCCTATATAACCAAAGACCAGTGCTAATGATAGGAAAAACAAAATCGTTCACAGAGCTTGTAATTACAGGATCGATCTCCTGTTGCTCCAGTATCATATCACCAAAATTGATATGATACTGTGCAAATCCCACACTCATTCCTGCTGAGAGATAATATTTTTTGGCCATACGAATATGATATGCTGCCATGAGTTGCATACTCGTATAACTGAAAGGTCCGGCATCATCATTTTCTACGGTTGCTCCAAGCCCAAGGTAGTTCCACTTTTTGGGTGGGATTTTTCCATGCACATTTGCAAAAGCCGTTTTGGGTGCACCTTCAAATCCGCGCCACTGACGCCGATATCCAATTTTCAATTCAAGACATGGCGTTGTACCCGTTACAGCAGGATTGTACTGCATATAATTGTAGGTAAAAAAACTCCAATGCGTAAGTTGCTGCGCTCTGATTGATGCACTAAGCAATATAAAAACGAAGAGTGATATGTATTTGAAATAGTTCAATGCACAATGCTTATAACCCCCGTAATAGGTGCAATGGTTACTTCCAAAGAATTTAATTCGATGGTATAATAGTAGGCGCCGGTTGGCAAGTAATTTCCTTTGTAGGTTCCATCCCATTGTTTGGCATAACCGGTATTCTTAAAAACATTTTGTCCCCAACGATCAAAAATATTGACCTGGCAATTTGGAAAACGCTGAATCCCCACAAGATTCCATAAATCGTTGATGCCATCGCCATTGGGAGTAAAAGTGTTGTAAATGATAATGGGTGGACCCAATTCCAGCGTCACCTGATCCGTAAGAATGCAGCCATCTACCTGCCCGGTTACTGTAAAAGTTATATCGTCTTCGGGAGTAGCAGTGGGTGTTGTGCTACTTGCATTGTCCAGAACCTCTGGATTACTCCAATTTACCGTCACGTTTGGATCGGATCCTTCTACACTAAGTTGGCTTGATTCACCCAAAGTCATAAATGGAGGATTGGCATTTGCAACCAGATCCACACCTTCACCTTCGAGATCAATTGTATAGGTGCAAGGTCCATAATCGTTGTCATGATCGCTGCCCACAATGATTAGGTAATCGTGATCAGGAAGCAGGTTGTTGAGCTGCAAAGTAAATTCCTGAATATCGCCGGCACAAACCGGGTTTTGATAGACTGAAGGATCGCATGGGTCGGCTCCTGTAGGTATTTCAACCACCATCACTTCAATAAGATCTGAACCCAGCGGATTATCACAATCAATGGGTGTGATGGTGATATTGGCACTGTAAATGTCGGCAACCGAGTTGGTATGGAAGGAATAGAAATAACTGGATGTTACATCTATGCAACCTGCATTTACTGGTATGGAATCCAATTCATTGGCTGGTGGCGTGTTATCCGCACACAATTGGTTGGCATCCGCCTGGGAGCAATCCTGAGCGACGCTCTGAAATGAGAGCAGAATGGCAAGCACAGCGCCAATAACATGAAAAAATTTTGCCCGCATACATGCAAGATAAGAAACGGCACGAAGATACGTCTCTGACTTGCACCTTGCGGTGATCGGGAAATTCATTCTAACAACGTTTTATTCGTAACGTCTTTTCAGAGGCGATTGTTGTTTTGCGATGATAGAAGACACAAACCCATAGTACCCCAAACAGCACGTTTTTCAACGCAATGGGAACGCAATGGAAGCAACAAATAATTGTAAACCATCAATTTTATTGAGTGAATTTGCACAGGCTTCTATAGTAGAACCTGTCGTAATCACGTCGTCTACGAGCAATACCCGTTTATGTTGCAAGGCATCCGGAAATTTAATTTCAAAAATACTTTCCACATTTTCCCAGCGGTCGAAACGTTTTTTTCTCGTTTGCGATGCGTTGAATTTGGTTCTTATCAGGTTGTCTTTCGACACTTCAGACATCAAAACGTGACTAATGCCTTCTGCAATGTAATCACATTGATTGTAGCCACGAATGGCCAGTTTCTTGGGGTGGAGTGGAACGGGAATTACCACATCAAATTGATTCATACGTGTGCTCAACTGCAACTCCTGTCCCAGCAGTTTGCCAAGTTTAACTCCCACCTCCCGATTGTTGTTGTATTTGAGTTCATGGATGAGGTGATGAACGACACTTTTTCGCGGCATTTTGAGAAATGCAGTAGCAGCGCAGATATCGGCTCTGCCCCAGAATAGTCGTTCGATGCGGTTATCGATTTGATCGTGCAATCGGGCACGCGGCAATTTGACCTGACAAGACAGGCATAGGATTTCTTCCTGGGTTACGAGTTGATTGCCACAAGCTTCGCAACACCGCGGGAAGAAAAGGGAGAGAAATCCTTCCAGATAGGAGTGCATGAGCACGAAATTGCTTCAAAATGAGCAATGCACCAAATTATTTTTCGTAGGATGACTTTACTGCCAAACGAATGGATTCTACAATTTCGGCAACAGCAGGGCAAACAAGGGTGTTTTTGAAAGTCAATTCCATGATACCAGCCATGTTTTTGCGATCTGTATGCGGGTATTCTCTGCATGCCTTCGGCCGCACGTCGTAGATAGAACAATAATTATTTTCTTCCAGAAATACACAAGGAGATGAATTAAGAACCCAATCCTGTTCTTCGTCGATATGCAGATATTTGTCTGTCAACTCCGAGGGCCGAATACGCAGGTGTTTTGCAATGCGTTCGATATCTGCATCCCTGAAAATAGGCGAAGTCGTTTTACAGCAATTGGCACATTGCAGGCAATCTACGCGCGAAAAAACCTCTTCGTGGCGTGGATGAAAAAGCTGGTCCACATTTTTTTTCTTACCGAGATTGGCCAGAAAACTTTTGTTCTCCTTGCGGTGGCTGGTGGCCTTGTTGAGCTGAGTTTTGTATTTGGGATTCACGCTGCTGTTGCTGATCAATGAGGATCACTGAAGGCCGGGTTGTTTACAAAACTGGTATCAGTGAGGCACTTCAAAAATGCAATGATGGCCAGTTTCTCCACATCACCAAGAAACAATCCTCCTCCGGCACCTTCCATAAAGGGATCAATCGTAGTTGATATCTGACCTCCGCTATTGTAATGATCCATCACCTCTTCGAGTGTTGTAAATCGGCCATCGTGCATAAATGGGCCCGACAACTCTACGTTGCGGAGCGATGGTGTTTTGAACTTACCACTATCCAGTGGATTACCCGAAATGGCAGCAAAACCCGGATCATTTTCAAAAGTGGCGTCGAGTCCATTGTTGTGCATCAGGTAATCACCCATTTGCATACCGGCAGCACCATGGCAATGAAAACAATCGCCGCCTACAGTGCCTTCTGGTGCATTGCTTCCTCCTTCCGCGATAAAAAGATTGAAACCCGTTTCTTCGAGTGGGGTAAAAACATATTCACCTCTGCGCTCCAAATCAAATTTGGAATTGGAACTGATGAGGGTGCGCAGGAAAGAGGCCATGGCTTTGGCCGCCTTATCTTTCGTAATTTCCGTTGATCCATAAGCTGCTTCAAACATCGGCGGATAGATCGGATCATTGCGCAATTCTTCCAATGCATTTTCCCAATCCTCTGCCATTTCAATTGGATTTTCTACCGGATGAGTTACCTGATCTTCCAATGTAGGTGAACGGCCATCCCAGAAATAGTTGTATGCCCAACCCAGATTTACAAGCGCCATGGCCTGTCTGTTTCCCACATCCCCGTTGATGCCGGTAGAAAACTGACTTGGATCTCCGAATCCATCCTCCGGAATATGGCATGACCCACAACTTTGTGTATTGTTGCCACTCAGCTTTTTCTCCCAGAATAGAAAACGTCCCAGTGCAATTCCTTCAACAGTCAGTGGATTATCCGCAGGAATATCCATCGGTGGAAAAAACTGAGGTATCACCAGGTTGTAGGGTGTAGCTGTTTTGGCGGTCGGACATTCCTCAATGACATTTTCCTTTTTACAGGCCACCATTAACACCAAAGCAGTGAGCATTATTATCCAAACGATGTGTACTTTTTTCATTGTGAATCCAAAGGTAAAAACGAGGTGTTCTGAACAAAATTATAATCTGTCAAAGTTTTGAGAAAAGCAACCAACGCAGCCTTTTCTTCAGGCGCAAGTTGTAAAGAATGTATGCGCAGATCCTTTGCAGGATGGGCCTTTCCACCTTCATTCAAAAAATCAACTACCTCCTCCAGAGATTGAAATCGCCCATCGTGCATATACGGTGCTGTAAGTTCAATATTGCGCAGAGTTGGCGTTTTGAATTTTCCATTGTCCTCTGGTTTATGTGTTTTGCGCTCAAGTCCAGGATCAATGGAATAGTCATCCAATCCAATGTTGTAAATTCCAAAGTCTGTAAAAAGTTCGCCACCGTGGCAAGAATTACAGCCAGTTTTTTCTGAATTAAAGAGTTGCATACCCTTCAATTCTTCCTCTGTCAGTTGATCTTTGAGACCTTGTTGATGTCTGTCGTAACGCGAATCACCCGAAATAAATGTGCGCTCAAAACAAGCGAGCGAACGGGTAATCACATAGGGATCGATGCTATCTCTGCCGTATGCCGCTTTTGACAATTTCCTCATTTTTTCATCTTCATTGAGTTTGTCTACAGCCATCATAATGTCGTTGCCCATCTCCATAGAGTTGTGCAGTGGCGCCAATCCCTGCAATTCCAAATTGGGAACTCCTCCTTCCATCATAAAATAAGGTGAAAAGGCGACATTGGCAATGGTGGGTGTGTTGCGTTTCAGCGGTTTTTTGTCAAGGCCTGTATTCACAATCTGGCCATCTGTAAATGCTGCACTCGGCACATGGCAGGTTCCGCAACTCATGGTGTTATCAGCACTTAGCCTGGTATCGTAAAACAATCTTCTACCCAACTCAACCCGAAGCGTTGTAATCTGATTTTCTACCGGCACAACCATTTTGGGAAAGTCTCCCGGCATACGCACCTTGAAAGGCGAATCAGTCAATTCCGATTGGTTCTCGGAGCATGAAAAAAAGCAGACCAAAACAACACCTATGGCTGCGAGTCTGAAAATCACTCTGCAGAGAAACTAGTGAGGAAACGACTCGTGAACTTAAGTCCAATAGGAGAGGCACCTGACGAATTGCTTTCCACGTTCAGATCAATACCTTCAGGACCAGATCCAAGAATCTCGTCCACATGCAGGTTGATGTTCACGTCATATGCGTTATTCGCGGCAAATTCATAGTTATTACTCGAAGTCGCAAATTCGAAGTAGCATTCTGAATCGCCTGTATGGATTGAAAAGCTTTGCGTTGGAGTCACGCCTTCGGTTCCTGTTGGGTCAATTTTTCCTTCAAATTTCGAGAAAACATAACCGCTGTTCCACGTCCAGAACATGCCTTGTGAGCCAGCCACGCTTAATGGATGGGAACTGGCATATTGTGCAGGATCCTGATTGAGGTTGTAGCCATCGGGCACACCCACACCAAATTTCACACCTACATAATTTCCCGGAGGAACAGTTCCAGTGATTTCCGCATCTTTCGAAAAATCATGGAGGTAAAAATCCTTTAGGAGAACTTCGGTGCCGTCATCCTTTATAAGTTTTACCATGGCAAAATACGATTGGAAATTGTCAACCCGGACGCGGTTTCCATAATTGTCAAAGTAAATATTCTCCAGCACAAAATCATTTATACCCCAAAGCGATGAGATTCTGACACTCACAGTTGGATTTTGAGCCACCGGTGTATCAATGACATCCGAATTTGTATCGTCTTTATCGTTTTTGCACCCGATGAAACTAAGCGCCGCTATGGCAAGCACAAAAGGAAACGTGGATTTAAACATGCTTTAAAGTATTTGCAACAAATTTACAATCTAATCCCCATTTTCCCCAATCAAATCCTTTCTTTGTTGCTTTCCAAACCTATGAGTGAAGGCCATTTTAAGGTATTAAGGGCGAGTGCCGGCAGCGGCAAGACATATGCGCTGGTGAGCGAATACATCACTATGGCGCTCGGAAACGCCCGTGCAGACTACTATCGGCACATTCTGGCCATTACATTTACCAATGCAGCGGCGGCAGAAATGAAGGAACGCGTTCTCAAACTACTGAGAAAAATCAGCGAATTCCATCCCGATGCCGAAATTCTGGGTCAATCCCTTTCTACCAAACTACAAATTGACCGGGCAGAATTGGGCCGAAGAGCGGCCGGAACATATCGCCACATGTTGCATCACTATGGGCTTCTCAGCGTTTCGACCATTGACAGCTTTACGCATCGCCTCGTGCGTTCATTCAGCCGCGATTTGCATATTGCGCACGACTTCAATGTGCAACTGGATGCAGATGAATTCAAAGAAGCTATCACAGACGCCTGCCTGAATCTTATTGGTGAGGATGAAGCATTAACGGCCTATTTCAGGCAATTTACCTTTGATCAATTGGCAGAAGAAAAATCCTGGAATCCGCGCGACGCCATTCTTGAAATCTCAGCCCAACTTTTAAAGGAAGATGCAACACATGCGCTTGAAAAACTGCAAGACTTCCATTTGGCTGATTTTACATTGGTGCGAAAAAATTTACAGGCCAAACAATCTGTTTACAAGAACAGACTTGCTGAACTGGCGAATTTATCCATCGAACTTTTCGAAAAGCGAGGTCTCGCCGCTGGTGATTTTGCCAATGGCGGACGAGGCAATATCAGCTTTTTATACAAACTGCAAAAAGGCGAAATTGACAAGCCCAGTGATACGTTTTATAAAACAGTAAATACTGGCAACTGGCAAAAAAAGGGATTGCCGGCCGATAAATCGGATGCCATTTCATCACTTGAAAATGAACTAACGGGTTACTGCAAACAAATCATCGATCTTGTTGAAGACAAATTGCTGATAGAATTTCATTTGCGCAATGCCATTCTTGCCAAAATAAACAGCATAGGATTGTTGCATGAGTTGAACAACCTAAGTGAACGTTACAAGCAGGAAGAAAATATTCTGCTCATCAAAGATTTTCATGAACTCATTGGAAAAATTGTGCAGGAAAATGATGCTCCGTTTATCTATGAGCGCATCGGACATCGCTATCGTCATATTCTGATAGACGAATTTCAGGATACTTCTGCCAAGCAGTGGTCCAATATGGTTCCGCTCATCGTAAACGCACTCGGAGAAAACAATCTCAATCTGTTGGTGGGCGACGCCAAACAAAGTATCTATCGTTGGCGTGGCGGAAAAGCAGAACAATTCGTGAACCTGCCTGAAATCGAAATTACCGGAGTTCATCGATTTGCAGGAGAAGCCTTCAGGCTACAATTTTTGGCAGAGAATCTTCTATTTAACTACCGCAGTGGAAAATCGATTATTGCATTTAACAACGAACTCTACAAACAGATCAGTGCATTGTTTCCTTTTTCAGAAAAAATATATTCAGAACATGCGCAACAAACGATTCGTGAATTAGACGGATTGGTCGAAGTAATTAAGACTTCAAGTCCTGATAAATCGGAAAGGTGGGAACAAACTTCTTCTGCAATTTTAGGTAGTATTAAAAAGTCTTTGGATGCGGGATATCGCCCTGGAGATATTGCCGTCCTTACCCGCAAAGGCCGCAAGGAAGGAGGCCTCATTGCACAATTGCTCACTGAACATGGTTATCAGGTAGCGACTCTGGAAAGTATGCTCATACAGAACTCACCCATTGTTCAGGCGCTCACGGGTTATTTCGGTTATCTACTCGACAAAAAGAATCATTTCGCCATCATACAAACCGTTCGCGGTCTCAGTATTGTGCATGCGCATCTTGACTTCTCAGAATTCCTGACAAAACAGGTAAAGCATGAAAACAAATTGCTACACATCGATTTTGAAAACTGGCTTGCCAAACACTTTGACAGTATTTTCGATCCACCTGGAATTGGAGACCCGCTCTCAATCGCCACTTCATTACTTGCCTATTTTCGGTTTGAAACAGATGAGTTTGTAGAGTTTTATCTTGAACTCATTCGCAAGCGCAATGCAACTGGAAACAATTCGCTGATGCAGTGGATCGACTGGTGGAATAAAAATCAACATCGCCAATACATCAGCACCTCGCCAGATCCGCAATCCATTCGCATTATGACCATCCATAAAAGCAAGGGATTGCAATTTCCGGTAGTGATCTATCCCCGGTTTGCATCCGGAACACAGTCGAATGATCTATGGATAGACCTCGATTCGGAAGAATATGGTTTGCCGGCTGCGTTGGTAAGACCGAACGCCAAATTTTCAGATGCCATTCCGGAATTGGCCATGGAGAAAAACAAACAAATACTCGATGATCTCAACCTGTGTTATGTAGCAACAACGCGCGCAGAAGATTGTCTTTTTGTGATTGCAGAAGAAGGTAGAAGTTCAACGGAATTTACAAAGTTGTTTTCGCAGGCGCTGATAGCTGGATTTGATGCTTACAAAACGGATGAACAACAATGGGCTATTGGAAAATTGCCATCTTCCATCACCCATTCCGCAGTAGAAAAAACCACGCCGATTTCGCATAGTTACAAGCAGAATACCACGCCGGCTTTCAGAAGTGCAATCTTCGAAGAGGAAGACGATCAACCCGAATCATATGGAAGGATGTTGCATGAGATTCTGGCATCGATTGCCAATTCTGAAATAACGTCTGATCAACTTGATCACCTGATTATCGCTAAAACAAACGAATTATCGTTGCGTAAACGATTGTTGCATGACGCTCTTGCAGTGCTAGATAAGTCCAAAGATTTCGGTTGGTTTGAAAAGGGCCACACCCTCTTTTGCGAACGTGAAATTCTTTCAAATGATGGCCGATTGTTCAGGCCAGACCGGGTTGTTGTGCGAGATGTTTTCATCGACCTCATCGATTACAAAACCGGAGTGATGCGTGAGGAACACAAAAAACAATTGGAAGAATATGCCTTACTCCTTAAGGAAATTTACAGTAAAGAAGTTCGTTCATTTTTAGTCTACGTGCAGCAGGATGTTCAGATTGTACCGTTGAATGGATAGACTCAAATCGATGCAAACGACTTTTCGCCTCCCAGCTGCCTAATTGCGAAGCAATTCTTTGCGCTCTCAAAATCCGCAGCCAACATCACACAACTCTCTGCGACCTCTGCGCGCATTTCCTCCGCGTGCTCTGCGGTTACAAAAAAACGATCGCCTATCCAGCACCAACCTTGGAAATGATATTATTCTCCAGAATGCTTGTCGAACGGTAGCTGGCATTCACTTATCTGGTTTACATTCGCACTCAACCTTAAACCCTGTTTATATGCGCCTTGCACCTTTACTTCTGGTTGCCGCACTCACCTTTATTCATTGCCAACCGCTGGCAGCACAAGACATTGATCCCCTGGTAGAATCGGGCAAAGTATTGCCACGCACTGGCCAGATGCCGATCGATGATGGCACTCGTGCAGCCGCCTGTGCTCCGGCCACAGCTATCCGCGATCTGGAATGGAATAATATCGAAGCATTGATCGAAACCGGAGGCAGCATGTGGCAAGACCGCGCCACAGGACGTTCACATTATTATGCTCCAAAAGGGGGCAATGTGTCGGTTCTTTTTGCGGGATCACTATGGATGGGCGGCCTATCGCCTGATCAGCAACTGAAACTTGCAGCTATCCAATACAGGTACGAAGGCAATGACTATTGGGCTGGTCCATTGAGCAACGATGGCTCCGCAGAAATATCCGAGGTCACTTGCGAAGACTGGGACGACTTTGTGGTTTCATACCGCACAGATGCCCAGCGCCATCGCCAGTATTTTGAATGTTCAGATAATCCCAATTGTGATATGGAAGAATCGTTTCCAGATGGATATTCCATCCCCTCCTATTTTTTGGATTATCCCGCACATGGCAATACGGCATTCGGACAAGATTTTTACCTCGCACCATTTTACGACTTCGATGACAATGGAACATATGATCCACAAGCCGGGGATTATCCCTGGTTTGACTTCACTCAGGAAATTGTTTGCTCCGAGAGAAGACGCGAAGACGTAGTGCCGTTGTTTGGAGATCAAAACTACTATTGGATTTTCAACGACAAGGGCAATATCCATTCCGAATCACTTGGCCAACCTATTGGTATGGAAATACGAGCTCAGGCATTTGCTTTCAGCACAAACGATGAGATCAATAACATGACATTTTACAATTATGTGTTGATCAATCAGGGTACACAAACCCTTACCAATACCTACTTCGGCACGTGGATCGATTGTGATATCGGCGGTCACGTAGACGATTATGTTGGCTGTGATGTACAACGCGGACTTGGTTATGGATACAATGGATATGCGAACGATGCTCCTTCATCACTTTCATTTGGATATGGAGACAATCCACCTGCTGTAGGTGTCGATTTTTTTGAAGGACCCTATCAGGATGCGGACGACAAAGACAATCCTCTGACCACAGACATAAATCTTGCCCTGGAAGAAGACGGCATACCATACAAAGGAATAGGCATTGGTTATGGCGACGGAATTGCAGACAACGAGCGATTTGGAATGCGCAAGTTTCTCTATCACATTTCAGGGTCTGGCAACAACGGTGCGCCGGATCTCGCGGTACATTATTACAACTATCTGCGAGGTTATTGGAAGAACGGACAGCGCATGGGCTATGGTGGAAACGCTTTGTCATCCAGCAGCGGGGCTGATCTGAATACACCCGCAGATTTTATGTTTCCCGGAGATACCGATCCTTACAATTTCGGTACACTTGGTGCAGCAGTTGATCCCTGGACAGAAGTAAGCAGTGACAATCCGCCAAGCGACAGAAGATTTATGCAAAGTGCCGGACCCTTCACACTTGCTCCTGGCGATTACAACAACATCACGGTGGGAGTGGTATTTGCGCGCGCAACTAGCGGTGATCCATTTGCCTCAGTAGAACTTGTGCGCCAGGCTGACGATAAAGCACAAGCACTATTCGACAATTGTTTTGAATTGATTTCGGGCCCGGATGCACCCAAAGTTGTAGTGCAGGAATTGGAAAACGAATTGATTTTATTCCTGACAAATGATGGTTCACTTAGTTCCAATGCAAACGAGGCCTTTCGAAAAGAAGATCCAACAATTCCCGAATTCGATAGCAATGGTGAAATTCTAACACCTGAACAACGCAGTTACTATTTTCAGGGATACCTTGTCTATCAGCTCGCCAATGCTGATGTGAGCAGCAGCGAATTGGAAGATGTAGATAAGGCAAGACTTATCGCACAATGTGACGTAAAAGACGGAGTGAGCAATATCATCAATTACGAAAAAGATCCTGTTACCAATCAGGTTGTAGCACGCCTAAAAGTACAAGGGGCCGATGACGGCATTCGTCATTCTTTTCGTGTAACAGAAGATGTCTTTGCTACCGGTAATGCACGACTTGTAAATCACAAAACCTATTACTTCATGGCGCTGGCTTATGGTTACAACAATTACGAACCGTATAGCTACAGCCTGGGGACAGGACAGGACGAAGCTTTCCTTGCCTCACGCAAGTCCGCCAGCGGTGCTATCGAAATAGCGAGTGGAATTCCACACAAGGTTTCGCCGGAAGCCTTTGGCACTATAGCACAATCCACATACGGTTATAATTTGCCGTTGCTTCAAATTGAAGGCACTGGAAATGCTACGAACATCATCGCTATGGACCAAGAGACAGAGAATGAAATTCTGGCGAATGGAATTGCCCCTTCAATTCAATACACATCTGGCAATAGTCCTGTGCAGGTTCAAATCATCGATCCACTGCGTGTACCCGAAGGCGATTTTGATTTGCGCCTTGCGCCCCAGAACGAAGGCCTCACAAGTGATACCGCATTCTGGCAACTCACCAATACAACAACGGGAGAAGTATACGATTCGCATCATTCCATACACCTCCAATTTGAAGAGTTGATGTTGCATTGGGGAATTTCTGTTACCTGGAATCAATATGGACTGACCGAAAAAGATGTAGAACATTACACCGATTTTATCGACTCAGAAGTACAGTTCGAGAATCCTGAAATACCCTGGTTGTTTGGTATACCAGACGATGATTCATTCACGCCATTCAACTGGATTCGTGCGGGCGGAACATATGTATCTCCAACAGATAATCCAACCGAAGCAGTTTACAACGACTACGACGATGGATCTTCAAATCCAGATGCGAATACCAATTATTTCACCGACAAGAATGAAGCGTATGAAGGCGTAGTTCAGGGATTGTGGTCACCCTATTGCCTTGTTGGATCAACTGTTTTTCTGGAAGATGAAAACCAGTGGTTCAACCCAACCGCTCCTACCAATTCTACACTCGACCGTGATCTTTCGCCCTTGCAACACAAGTATGTTTCCAATATCAAAGGACTCAACAATGTGGATGTAGTATTGACCAGCGACAGCACCAAATGGACACGCGTTCCTGTATTTGAAATGCAACATCTCACCACGTTGTCAGAAGGCAATGTGGCGAAAATGCAAATGCGTGATCATGCATCTATTGATAAGAGCGGTGTAGCAAGTGGAAGCCCGGGATGCAATGAAGCACAGGCCACACTCAATGGCTCTCAACCAAAAGGCATGAGTTGGTTTCCTGGTTATGCAATAGATGTATCAACAGGCGAACGACTGAACATGGCTTTTGGCGAAGATTCGTGGTTGTTGGGAGAAAACGGGCGAGATATGATCTGGAATCCCACCTCGCGGTATGCCAACGATTTGGGAACCGAATACTTGTTCGGTGGCCAACATTGGATTTATGTATTTAAGAATGTGCGCAAAGAGCTCGATGACGAAGATTACATGCCCGCCTACGATCATGGTCAATTTGTGTATTCGAAACGCGACAGCGATGGTGAATTGTCGACCGGAGATCAGGAAGATATTTTTATGGCTTGCACGTGGGTCGGCAGTGCGATCCTCAATCCGAATTTTGAATTCCGATCCATGAAAGATGGTTTGGTACCTTGCGATGTTCGCCTTCGCATGCGTGTAGCCAAACCTTACGTAAAGTACGACGACAGTACTTCCGATACCGAAAACTACACAGGTGCGAGCAATTGGTGGAACAGTCGGTTCACGTTTACTACACGAGGATTGCAGACCATAACCAGCGATCATCCAACACTGGAGTCGGTTTTGGATGTCATCAATGTAGTCCCCAATCCGTATTATGCATTTTCGTCTTACGAGGCCAACAAACTCGACAACCGCATTAAGATCACCAATTTGCCGCAGCAATGCACAGTGAGCATTTACGACATGAGTGGAACACTTGTCCGTCAGTTCGAAAAAGGCGATCCCGTTACTTCACTGGATTGGGATTTGAAGAACAGCAAGAATATTCCGGTGGCTAGTGGTACCTACATAATCCATGTAAAAGTTCCCGGAGTAGGCGAAAAAATTCTGAAATGGTTTGGCGTAATGCGCCCAATCGATTTGGATAATTTTTAGGAAAAACATACCTATAGAAATGTAACAAAGGAGGTCCGCGAGGGCCTTTTTTGTTGGCTGTCAATAAGCGCACTCACTAAAGGAAAGTGTTAAGTATATTCTGGGGTGCGCCCGCATCGACGATTGAATTACACTTCGATTTACCTGCTGCAATGCATGCCAGGGCCATCCGCTGTGGACCCTCACCCGGGTGGTGCAGTTTTAGATTAAAAGCAGCATAAGCAGAGTCTTCCATTCTTTCGATCCTGGTAACTCACCAGTCGAACTAACTTCAATTTGTTTCTGTACCCAGGTTAAATAGAATGCATGGTGAAATTTTCCTCTGTCATCTTTGGACCAATTCAAAACTTCCTACCTTTATTCCAGTATATTTTAACAACTGAGGGGTGTAGGAGGATTTTTTTTCACTGTCTGACGTTGTGTGCTATTTTGCAAGACCACTAACCGAAAATCAATGTACTGACCAATCAATTATAAATATGAAAAATTCAATTTCATTTTTTCTCCTATTCGTTTTTTCTTGTTCATATGCTCAAACTCAACTACCTATCATAAAAGCAAACTCAAAAAAAGCAATCATAATAGAGGGTGAAGAACAAAAATACAATTTGAATTTAAGCCCTGAAACCAAACCAGATATTCATACTATTTCAAAATCCATAAAACCAAAATGGGTGAAATTCTATACTGATATAGATTCAGTAAAAATAAAATTACACCCGAATGAACACTTTGAATTCCTTGTAATACTCAACAATAAAGACACTTGTTATACAAGACTAGAATGTCTTCCCTTGAAAAACTATTCAAATCAAAAGCCAGAAGTACACGACACAATTCCCTTTGTTTTAACCGATAATAACAATATAAATCTAAAAGTCATTCTAAATAAGATCGACACACTCAACTTAATGTTTCATACAGCTACTTCAGGCTTAATTTTAACCCGTGATGCAATTAAAAATAAAATTCACAAACCCAAAGACACTAATTCGCTGCAAATTGGCAACCAAACCTGGGACAGTCTTCCAATTTATCCAACCGATTTATCAGGACAAAGTACTGA
>JBJXFC010000136.1:0-6241 GCA_046153915.1 Flavobacteriales bacterium | reverse complement strand
ACTGAAGCCGTAATTACCGTTCCGGCCTATTTCAACGATGCTCAACGCCAGGCTACCAAAGAAGCTGGTGAGATTGCTGGTCTTACCGTTAAACGCATTATCAACGAACCAACGGCTGCAGCATTGGCTTATGGCCTTGACAAAAAACTGCACGATGTAAAAATCGTTGTATTCGACTGCGGTGGTGGTACACACGACGTAAGCGTGCTCGAACTCGGTGAAGGCGTTTTTGAAGTGCTTTCTACCGATGGTGACACGCACCTGGGTGGTGATGATTTCGACAACGTAATTATCGACTGGCTCGTTCAGGAGTTCAAAAATGAAAACGGCAATCAGTTTGACCTTGCTAAAGATCCAATGGCATTGCAGCGTTTGAAAGAAGGTGCAGAAAAGGCGAAGATTGAACTTTCTTCTTCTCCTTCAACTGAAATCAACCTGCCTTACATCATGCCGGTAGATGGAATTCCGAAACACCTTGTCAAAACTTTCACACGTGCAAAATTCGAACAACTTGCAGACAGCCTCATTCAGCGCACCATTGCTCCTTGCGAAAGCGCCTTGAAGAAAGCAGGTCTTACCGTAAAAGATATTCAGGAAATTATTCTGGTTGGTGGATCAACACGTATCCCGGCTATTCAGGATGCAGTTAAAAAATACTTTGGCAAAGAGCCTTCAAAAGGTGTGAATCCTGACGAAGTGGTTGCCATCGGTGCAGCGATTCAAGGTGGTGTATTGACAGGCGAAGTGAAAGATGTGTTGTTGCTTGATGTAACTCCACTTTCTCTCGGTATCGAAACGATGGGCGGGGTATTGACCAAACTCATCGAAGCCAATACTACTATTCCAACGAAGAAGAGTGAAACCTTTAGCACAGCCAGTGATAATCAGCCAAGTGTTGAGATTCACGTCTTGCAGGGAGAACGTGCAATGGCCAAAGACAACCGCACCATCGGTCGTTTCCACCTCGATGGAATTCCACCAGCACCGCGCGGTGTGCCTCAAGTGGAAGTGATCTTTGATATTGATGCGAATGGAATCATCCACGTGACCGCCAAGGATAAGGCTACCGGAAAAGAACAAAATATCCGTATTCAGGCGTCATCCGGCTTGTCTAAAGAAGAAATCGAGAAGATGAAGAAAGAAGCTGAAATGAACGCAGATTCGGATCGCAAACTGCGTGAAGAAGCCGATACCGTGAATCAGGCAGATTCTCTGATCTTCCAGACTGAGAAAAACCTGAAAGAATTTGGTGAAAAAATTCCTGCCGACAAAAAATCGGTTCTTGAAAACGCATTGAATGAACTCAAAGCTGCTCATGCAGAAAAAGACGTAGCCCGCATGAAAACGGCTACTGAAAATCTGAATACTGAGTTTGGCAAAGTGTCACAGGACATGTACAACCAAGGCAATGAAGGAGGTTCAACAGAAAATGGCAATGCATCAAATGCCGGAGGTTCAACGGCTTCAGAAGCCGAAGTAACGGATGTTGATTTCGAAGAAGTAAAAGAGGATAAGAAGTAATCTAAATACATATTTTAAAAGGCCAGTTTAACGACTGGCCTTTTTTTATCGTACTATTTGAATGGTATGCATGCATAGTTTGAGATTTAAGTTGTTCTTTTGCGGCTTCAATTTTAATTAACCAAAAAAATCTTTTGTTATGCTTAAAGAATTCAAAGCTTTTATTTTCCGCGGAAATGTGATTGACCTCGCTGTCGGTGTAATTATCGGCGGTGCTTTTGGGGCGATCATAAATTCGCTTGTTACGGATATTATCACGCCGCTTTTGTTGCAACCAGCCCTTAAGGCAGCTCATGCCGAGAGATTGGAAGATTGGAAACCCGGAGGTCTGCTTGCAGGCAAATTTCTCGCTGCCATCATTTCATTCCTGATAATTGCTTTTGTTTTGTTTATGATCATCAAGGCCGTGAATAAAGCAACAGCGAAGAAAGCTGAAGAAGCACCAGCGGCACCGCCAGCTCCAAGCGCTGAAGAAGTGCTGTTGACGGAAATTCGCGATTTGCTCCGTAAATAAGCGAGTTCATCGAATAATATTGCATTGTTGTCTTTTTCATTTGTTATGGGATGGATTTTGAGTTTCTTTGCATCAACTAAATTTATTATACTATGATCAAAGAATTCAAAGCGTTTATTATGCGCGGCAATGTCATTGACCTCGCTGTCGGTGTTATCATTGGTGGTGCCTTCGGGGCAATTGTAAACTCACTTGTGGAGGATATCATAACTCCGCTGTTGTTGAAACCAGCACTTGAAAAGGCGGGTGCATCAAGTATTGAAACCTGGGCCCCTGGTGGCGTTTTGGCCGGTAAATTCCTTGCTGCCATTATTTCATTTGTGATAATCGCTTTTGTTTTATTTCTCATCATTAAAGGAATGAATTCTGCTATGAAGAAAAAGGAAGAAGCACCTGCGCCTCCTCCGGGTCCTACTAACGAAGAAAAATTGCTGATGGAAATCCGCGATCTTCTGAAGAAATAATTTTCAATATTCACGATATAAAAACCAGCTCAAAAGGCTGGTTTTTTTATGCCCGAAAATTGGTTGTGACAAACGGCATTGCATTTCATTCTACAACGAATACATTTGACGCAAACCAATCGTATGAGAAAACCTTTATGCATTTCCATGTTGTTCCTGGTCATTTTTTCGGCATCGGCTCAACAGAAAAACGTACTCGAACAATTCAAAAACATCACATTGCGCAGTATTGGACCTGCGGTTACAAGCGGACGCGTGACTTCCATTGATGTGGTAGATGGTGATGAAAATACAATCTATGTGGGCACAGCCAGCGGTGGATTGTGGAAGAGTGTTGATGGTGGTGTGACCTTCGATCCTCTGTTTGATGATCAGGATGTTTCTGGTATTGGTGCTGTTTGTATTGATCCTTCTAATCCGGATATCATCTGGGCTGGCACGGGCGAAGGCAATCCGCGTAATTCTCAAACGAGCGGTAAAGGAATTTACAGAAGTCCGGATGCCGGAAGATCATGGACTAAAATGGGGCTCGAAAAAACCACGACGATTCATCGTGTAATTGTAGACCCAACAAACAGTGATGTAATATATGCCGGTGCTCACGGAAGTGCATGGGGACCAACTCCGGATCGTGGTGTTTACAAATCAAAAGACGGTGGAGTTTCATGGGATAAAATTCTTTTTGCAGATGATACAACTGGTTGTGCCGACCTCGTGATGGATCCACAAAATCCACGCAAACTTTTTGCAGCCCTGTATCACCACTACCGCAAGCCCTGGTATTTTACTTCTGGTGGAAAAGGAAGTGGTTTGCACATGACAGTGGACGGAGGAAAGACATGGACAAAACTCACAGATAAAAATGGGTTGCCTGAGGGAGAGCTGGGCCGCATTGGATTGGCTATTGCACCTTCCAATCCGAAAATTGTTTACGCGCTGCTTGAATCCTCGAAGACCGGTTTGTATAAATCAACAGACGGAGGGTTTAATTGGGAATTGATGAATTCAGAAAAAGTGGGTGACCGACCATTCTATTACCATGAATTGTACGTAGATCCAAAGAATGAAAATCACTTGATATACCTGCATAGCACCGTCACAGAAAGTATCGACGGCGGCAAAACATGGAACACGTTGCTGCCTTATTATGGTGTGCATCCAGATCACCATGCTTTCTGGTGGAGCAAATCAAATCCGGATTTTATGCTGGAAGGAAATGATGGCGGATTAAATATTTCACGCGATGGCGGAAGGAACTGGACCTTTGCAAGCAATTTGCCACTGGGCCAGTTCTACCACATCAACTACGATATGGATACTCCTTATCATGTCTATGGCGGGATGCAAGACAATGGATCATGGAAAGGCGTGGGTTATGTTTGGCATGGTGGAGGTATCCGCAATGAAGACTGGCAGGAAGTGTTGTTTGGTGATGGTTTTGACGTGGTGCCTTATGCCGATGACTCACGCTATGTTTATGCGATGTCTCAGGGTGGAGAGTTAAACCGCATCGATTCTGAGTCCGGGGAATCGCAGTACGTAAAACCCACGCATCCCACGGGCGAAAAACTTCGTTGCAACTGGAATGCAGGAATATCTGCTGATCCATTTGATGCGGAAGGATTTTATTTCGGGTCTCAATACCTTCACTACAGTCGGGATGGAGGTATGTCGTGGAAAATTATTTCGCCAGATCTCACAACCAATGATCCTGAAAAGCAAAAGCAGGCAACAACTGGCGGACTTACAATTGACAACACCGCGGCAGAAACACATTGTACCATTCTTACCGTAGCTCCATCACCGCTGGATAAAAATGTAATCTGGGTAGGCACGGATGATGGAAATATCCAACTTACAAAAAATGGAGGAGAGAGCTGGATGAATTGTGCGCAGTTTATTCCATCCATGCCTAAGAATGGTTGGGTGCCACAAATAGTTGCTGGAAACTTTGAAGCCGGAGAAGCGTTTGTGGTTGTCAATAATTATCGTCAGAATGATTGGAAACCGTATCTTTTTTATACACGCGATTTTGGTCTTACCTGGAAAAGCCTCGCTGATAATAATAAAGTGAGTGGTCATTGTTTAAGTGTGGTGCAAGATCCTATTGCGTCTAAATTGCTTTTCCTGGGCACCGAACATGGTCTCTATATTTCATTTGATATGGGCACTACATGGAATAAGTGGACGTATGATTATCCAAGTGTCCCTACCCAGGATCTAAAAATTCATCCCCGCGAACACGATTTGATTATTGGAACCTTTGGCCGCGCAGCCTGGATCATGGACAATATTTCTCCATTGCGCGAATTTGCCCTGAAAGGGAATGCAATGACGGACAAGAAGCTTGTTGCGCTGCACACTCCTGATGCTTACCAGGCCAATTATATTCAGCCCAAAGGACAGCGTTTTCCGGCGGATGCACATTATTCCGGAGACAATAAAGACGGTGCAGTGCAGCTTACTTATTATTTTAAAATAGATGAAGAAAAGAAGGAAGAAGTAAAATCGGATTCCAAAACGAAGAAGGACGAAAAGCCAAAAGTTGATGCAAAGAAGGAAGAGAAAAAGGAAGATGTAAAAGTTGATAAGAAAGAAGAAAAACCAAAGGATAAAAAGGTAACAATCTGGATCATGAATTTGAAGGGCGACACTTTGCGCACTTTAAAACATGAACCTGATTCAGGTGTCAACATTGTTTCATGGAATTTTGATACCAAAGGATTTGATTTTCCACAACGCAGGGAACGCAAAGTGGAAGAAGATGAAAGAGGCAGTGGTATTTCAGTTTTGCCAGGGAGCTACAAGGCAGTCTACAAATTCAATGAATTCAAGGATTCAATGAATTTTAATGTAAAGGCAGATCCTCGTGTGAAATGGAATGATGCTTCTTACAGCAAACAAGCTGATTTATACAAGGAGTTTAGCACGATGGTGAAATTGGCAGACGATGGAATGGAGCAATTGAAGTCGGCACTAAAGACGATTGAACTTGTGAATACAAGCTTTGCGAATGTGGAGGATAGCTTGAAAAAGGATGTCATTTCTCAAAGTGATTCGTTGACCAAAAGAATCAAAGAATTGCAAGAATTGTACAATCTTCCGGAAGAAACTCCCGGTATTCAGGATGAAGCGCATTTGCTGCTTTCCAAATTGTACACGTGTTACGGCTACATTTTTACAGGAAGCATTGCGCCCGGTGAAAATTCTGACAACGCACTAAAATTGACAGGAACTGAAGTGCGCAAAGTGGCCGATAAAATCAATTCTTTCTTTGAGAATGATTGGGCGAAGTGGCAGACGAACGTAGAGAAGGTGCAGGTTAAAATGTTTAAGGAGAGAAAGAAGCTTTAATCAAACTGCGCATTTCTGACATACACCACTGACTATTACCTGCACTTCATTTACCACAAATCCGTCGGGCAGACTGATGCTGCGTGGCTTATGATCCGTCAGGCAATAGGTTTCCTCACATTTTGAGCATGTAAAGTGGATGTGGTTGTCGTGATGTGCATGATCTGTGCAATGTTCGGCACACAAGGCGAATTTGGTTTCTCCTTTTGCACTCAACACTTTGTGAATGATGCCCGATGATTCCATATCACGCAACGTGCGGTAGATGGTTACGCGATCTGGCTGATCCATTTTTTTCTCGATCGTTTGCTGCGAAATGGATGTCTGGCTCTTATGAAACAGACCCAGTACCTCGGTCCGGATTGGTGTAACCTTTAAACCATGGTGC
>JBJXFC010000120.1:0-28442 GCA_046153915.1 Flavobacteriales bacterium | reverse complement strand
AGTGACAGTAGCTTCTGTATTGTCTTTGCTTTGTTCCGTATCGTCGAAAAGAATGTAGGTGAGGGGCAATTTACCGCCTTCCCAGCCCGCATTGGCATGGACACCAAACCAGGAGTCTTTGAAATAATAAAGCACACCGGCATTCGCTGCAACACTAAGACCCGACCAAACAGTGCTCAGGTCATAGGGAGGATCTTCTCCAAGATACACGCCATTGTCAATAGCCAAAGCCCGGTAGGTGGGTTGAATTCCGGCAAACAATCTAAAATTGGGTTTGTCAATGATGGCGTAATCGATACCAAAACCGATACGCGCCAAATCATAAGAAGCTTCAGTATCTGAGGTTGTGGCCCTCAGCCCTGCGGAGATATGCAACCCAAAAGTGAGATGCGCTTTGGCGATATAATACTTCAACTCGGCATGTGGAAGGATTTTCGTAAAACTCTCGTTGTCGTCGTCCGTGTATGCGATTCCCTGAGCAGTGTAATTCCAATCCGTCAAGGCGTTGAACGAGCCATAACCTGAACCGATGCGAATCTGAAATTCGTTGCGTTGGGAGAATGCATTTAGATTGAAAAGTAGGAGTAGGATGAGAAAAGAATTTTTCATAGGAATGGAATCTGTTTTGCTGTTAAATTTAGAAAACGTCTCACGGGATCAAATTTAATAGATAAAGTAATTGCCTTCGCGCATAAGTAGAGAAAACCTGAAATACACCACAATGAAAAATGGAGATATTCAATTCAAAACAATGTCGTACAAATCAATCGTTTTTTTTCCTTAAATGGTATTCCCGCAAATACATTTCGCAGCATAGAGCGATCATCATTGAGCAAACTTGTTACGTAAATTATCTCTCCATTTACTAGAAAGATCTTATGAAAAAAATAAACAGATAGAATGGAGTAGTCTTTTCTTCTGCTCACTAATTCAATACCCGAGATTTGGTCTCTTGAAATGTGCATTTCGGTTTGATCTTTTCTGAAAATATGCAATTTACTGTCTTCATAAAGGATCCACATGTCCCGAATTCGAATAATATATTCAATGTGTAAAAGGAGAGCGGGCAGACAGATTATTGCAAAAGAAATAATTATGACGCCATAATATGGTAGTCTGAATAGAACCGCCATACAAATCAAAACCGCTGGGATTAGTTGGGGTTTTAGCACAAGCAGATGATGCGCCAACGTCATCTTCAATTCTTTTCTCATGAACTTTACAGACCTTTGAGAATAACAGTTTCATAATCCCTCACTCATACCTCAAAGCATCTATCGGATCCAACCGCGATGCCTTTCTCGCCGGATAATAACCACTGACGATACTCACTAAAAAACAAATCGAAACGCCTATCAACAGCCACATCCAGGGAATGTCAAAACTGGTGCCCAGAAACAGGGCCACGACATTGCCTATGATAATGCCGAGTATGATGCCTATTACTCCGCCTAACTGACCAATTACAATCGACTCGATGAGGAATTGTCTGCGTATGGTTTTTGAACTTGCACCCAGGGCTTTTCGGGTGCCAATCTCACGAGTTCTTTCGGTTACACTCACGAGCATAATATTCATCAATCCTATACTCGCACCAAGCAAGGTGATAAGGCTTATTAATATTCCACCCACCGTAACCCCCTGAATCATTCCCAACAATTCTTCGACCAGTCCATCACTCATATTCACCTCAAAAGTTTCTGCTTCTGATAGCGCATCGCGGCGAATAATGCGCATCAATCCCTTGGCTTCGCTCACCGCATCGTCGAGCCCTTTTGCGTTGGTGAGCATTACGTTGAGTGTGTAGTCTGTATCTTTTGTTTCGAAGTGTTTGCGTATTGTACTTACGGGTATCAAAAACTGATTGTCAGAAGCAAAACCAAATGTATTGCCCTTGGTTTTTAAAGTTCCTACGATGATGTAATTCTGGCCTCCCAGTCTTACTTCTTTTTCAATAGGATCGATGGTGTTTCCAAAAAGTGTCTGAACGATATCCGCTCCAAGTATCACCACATTTGATCCCAGACTCAAATCGGATTTGGAAATATTCCTGCCTTTGTCAATTTCAAAAGAAGATAATTGTAGATAACTGTCATCAATCCCCATTACCGGAACATTGGGATTGGTTTTTTCATTACCGTATTTGACCGTTTGTGCACCTGTTCCATAAGCAGATACTGAAACAAGAGCGTCGCTCTCAAAATCTTCGATAAATTGTTGTGCCTGCTCGTAACTGATCGGTTCTGCTGCTTTTTCCACTTTGCCATGACGTCCGCCGCGGTTCATGCTATTGCCTGAACGTATCGTAAATGTATTACTCCCAAGACGTGTAAACTCCTGACTAAGCTTGCGCTCAAAGGCTTGTATTGCCGTCACCATTCCAACAAGTGCTGTAATACCGAAAATGATTATGGACACCGTAAGCACAGTGCGCAACATCTGCGAACGAATTGCATTAAATGCAATGTATATGTTCTCTAGCGACGCCTGTTTGATCAATGGCATAGGGCGAAGTTAATCACTTTGGATAAGAAATGATTCTCCCTTTGTGTTCAATGGCGAATTGGAAGGAAATGCGGGAACCTAATCCCGTATTCTTGAAATTGGTTCAATACTTAAATCCAAATTCCAAGAAGTGCGTTGACGTCGAAAAGTTAAGCTAACTTTCAATATAAGGGTCGATAGCAATTTTGGCGCATGCGGCGCCTTTATTTCAACATTAAGAAGTTAAGGGAATTAAGATTCCTTCGGAATATTTCTATGCGGAATTGGATTCGCCTCACCATTACCCTGTATCCATTTGTTTGCCTCGCAACTTTTAACGTAAATTTGCCCAAACACTCTCCCATGAATAAGAAGCAGGTTACACAACTTGCCTATGAAATTACTGGCAAGGCAATTAAACCCGGATTATGCAGTGAGTTTCGTAAATGAGATTCAAAAGCCCACAGAATTTGCGCGCTCTCGCAAGTTTCGAGCGCACAAGCGTAGTTACCGCTGCGGTGAGCACTCGAAACGAGAAAGTGCGCAAATTCACAGGGATTTTGGATCGGAATAGAAAGGCACTGCATAATCCGGGTTAATGTACACAAAGAGCTCGGACCCGGACTTTTGGAGAAAATCTATGAAGTCTGCTTAAGACATGAATTGACAAAGTCGGGCTTGCGTGTCCAAACTCAATTTAAAATTCCTGTGGTCTATGACGGCATTGAAATGGATTTGGACCTTAAAGCAGATATGCTCGTTAACGACTGCGTAGTAATAGAAATCAAGGTTGTTGAGTCAATTTTGCCGGTTCATGAGGCACAACTTTTCACATACATGCGCTTACTAAAAAAACCGCAAGGTCTTCTAATCAATTTTTTCACTGACAATAATGAGGCCACTAGTGAATCAGTATTTCCAAGAATTGGAAGATTGATTTGAGTTATTCATAGGAATATTTGCCGATTGAAATGGGAAATAATCAAATGAACACTCCGCTGACAGCATCAATTTTCATGAAGTGAAATCTTAACTCCCTTTACTTCTTAATGTTGAAATTATTACGCAGAATGCGCCTGATAACACCCTTCGCAACATGAAATGGACGTTAGCCGGTCCATTCTATTGTGTTGCAAAACCTGAAATCTTGGTTTAAACGGTATTGTTTTCCTATAGCAACCATTCCGCAGGAATCTTATTCCCTTAACTTCTTAATGTTGAATTCAAAGCGCAGAATGCGCCCCAACACACATTTCTGCTTTTGTACAGAATGTTTGTAGAGATTTTATCGTGCGCCAATTCCTGGAATCCGAGATAAAAGGACTTTACTTATCGTAATACCCCAGAATCTCCAACACATCCTTCGGTTTCTGCTCCTGCGACCATAAGCGGTATTTGTGTTTACCACGTGCATCTTTATCAATCAAAATATGCTTGGGCTGAGGGATAAGGCAATGGTGTATTCCGCCAAATCCACCCAGCGTGTCCTGGTATGCTCCGGTATTAAAAAAGCCGATGTATTGATCCTGATCCGGATAATATTTCGGAAGGTAGATAGCATTGGTATGCTGCTCACTGTTGTAATAATCGTCGCTGTCGCAGGTCAATCCACCCAAAAAGACGCGCTCATAATTCTCATGCCAGTTGTTGATGGGCAACATGATAAATCGTTTATTGATCGCCCAGCTATCGGGCAAGGTCGTCATAAACGAAGAATCGATCATATTCCACTTTTCGCGGTCGTTCTGCTCTTTTTGATACAGAATTTTGTAAATCGCGGCACCACTTTCACCCACTGTAAATGAACCAAACTCTGTGTAGATGTGTGGTACGGGAACCCCGGCATCTTCGCACGAAGCCTTTACCTGGCGGAGTATTTCGGTTACCATGTATTGGTAGTCGAATTGAAATGCAAGCGAATTTTTGATTGGAAATCCACCGCCAATGTTGAGGCTATCCACCGTCGGACAGATCTCGCGCAATTCGCAATACACCTTCAAACATTTCAGCAATTCGTTCCAGTAATACGAAGTGTCTTTTATACCAGAATTGATGAAGAAATGCAGCATTTTCAGCTTCAAACGCGGATCTTCATGAATCGATTTTTTGTAAAAGCGCACAAGGTCTTTATACCCTATCCCAAGACGTGATGTATAGAATTCGAACTTGGGTTCTTCCTCACTGGCGATGCGGATACCGATGTTCATCGGCTCTGTCATCAATTCCTGGAAAGTGGCAAATTCGTATTTGTTATCGATAATCGGAATGATGTCTTTGTAACCGTCGGCATGCAAGGCCATGATTTTGGTTACATACTCTTCCTTCTTAAATCCATTGCAAATGATGCGTTGGGTTTTTTTTACCTTGCCGAGTGTTCCCAGTCTTCGAATCAAATCAATGTCATATGCTGATGATGTCTCTAAATGAACGCCGTTCTTCAGCACTTCTTCCAACACATAGCGGAAATGTGAACTTTTGGTGCAATAGCAGTAGTGATAGTCACCTTCATAGCCAACTTCCTGGCGGGCATTGGCAAACCACTGACGGGCATTGTTGATGTTCTCCGATATTTTGGGGAGGTAAGTGAATTTCAATGGAGAACCGTATTTCTCCACCAAATCCATCAATGGCACCTCGTGCCAGAGGAGTTTGTCTTTGTCTAAGGTGAATTCGGGTTGCGGCCAGTCGAATGTTTGTTCTACGAGATCCTGGTATTTGGTTTTCATTCAGAAACTTGAAAAATAATGCGGGTTGATTTTGTTTTTTGGTGGATGGATATGTAATTCACCCTCAAACCCGGATTATGATGTGCTCTAGCTCAAACTGGCAATTCTTCATCTGAAATAATGTCTTTAAATTCTGAAGCGCAATTTTATGGAAAGAAATGGTTTTTCCACTATTATTTTTTGGGAAGATTTTAGTGGTCTTCGAAGGTCGTAAAATGGCAGAATAAACTTGCGCAAACCCAATTGGAATGATTCACAAAGTCCTTTTCTGGCGCTTATATCCACCTCTTGCGTTTAAAAAAGAACAACATCAGCAGAACCAATGCCAGCATGCCAAACATGACGTACCGAAACATATCGTTTGTCCACAAGTCAGCGATTTCGAAATTCATTCCAAATACTCCTACAATAAACGTGAGCGGAACAAAAATGGTCGTAATCACTGTTAGCACTTTCATGATCTGGTTCATCTTCATGCCCAGACTGGAGTGGTAGAGGTCCAGCAGATTGACGAGCATCTCGCGGTATACTCCCAGATTTTCTGACTCGTAGATGATATGATCGTGCAGATCCCGGTAGTATTTGGAAATATCATCCGGCAGTTCTTTGGTGATGGTGTTGATGGCCTCTTTGAGTGGATCGATGCTTCTTTTGAAATCAAGTAATTCCTGTCTCAATCGAAGTATTTTTTGGAGCGTAATTTCGCTTGGCTTTTTCACTACGGCATTTTCCAACTCCTCTATCTGATGGGAGAATTGTTCGCTTACCAAAATGTAGTTATCGATTACAACATCCAATATGAGGTAGGCCAGATAATAAGCATCTTTGCCGCGCACTTTGCCTTTGCTGGTGCGGATTCTTTCACGAATAGGTTCAAAACTATCGCCCGGTCTTTCCTGAAACATCAGGAGATAATTGTCACCCGTTATCAGCGACAACTGCTCCACATTCAATTCGCCGTTGGGTTTTAATTCCAACATTTTGAGTGTCACAAACATGTAGTCATCAAAGAACTCCACTTTCGGACGACTTTCGCTGTTCATGATGTCTTCCTGCAAGAGAATATGGATGTCAAAGTTGTTGCCGATGGTTTCGATCAGTTTGGCATCATAAATTCCATCCACATCGATCCAGGAAACCGTAGATGATTTCGCCAACTTTTCACATATTGAAATATCCTTGAGAATACCTTCTTCGAGATGGTCAGCAGAATAGTCAATCATCCGCACCTGAATGGGATGCTTGTCATGCTCTCCTATGTGAATGAGGCTTCCCGGACCTTGTCCCTTTTTGTCAGACCTGTTTTCCATGCTGGTTGATTGAGTGGCGAAGGTAAAGAAAGCGCTGTCTTGCCGAACCGACCATTTTAAACATCAACAAATTGCCATTGAAAAATGAGGATTTATAACACGAAGTGGACACACAAATGGATTCATTTTCGCTTGCACAAAGCATACTCATGAAAGTTCATCTCATAGCCATAGGCGGAAGCGCCATGCACAACCTGGCCATCGCATTGCATCTCAAAGGAATTACGGTTACCGGAAGCGACGACGAAATTTTTGAACCAAGCAAAAGCCGTCTCGCCAAACATGGTTTGTTGCCCGCAATGGAAGGCTGGAATGCCGATTCGATTACTTCAGACCTCGATGCAATCATTGTTGGCATGCACGCCCGCAAAGACAATCCCGAATTGCTTCGTTCGCAGGAACTCAACCTAAGGATTTTTTCGTATCCCGAATACTTGTTCGAACAAACCAAAGACAAGACCCGAATTGTTATTGGAGGAAGCCATGGAAAAACGACTACAACGGCCATGATTTTGCATGTGATGAATGAACTCGGTATCGCGACAGACTTTATGGTGGGTGCACAACTCGAAGGTTTTGATTGCATGGTACAACTCACCTCAACTGCGAAGTATGCCGTCATTGAGGGTGATGAATACCTCAGTTCGCCAACCGATCTTCGACCAAAGTTTCATTTGTACTATCCGCATATTGCATTGCTCACCGGCATTGCCTGGGACCACATCAACGTTTTTCCAACGTTCGAAAATTACGTTGAACAGTTTTCCATTTTTCTCGATAAAATCGAAGAGGGTGGATCATTGGTGTATTGCGAAGCCGACCCGGAAGTAAAGAAATTATCGGAATCTCACAAAGGTCAGTTTAAACGTTTTCCGTACACCACTCATCCGCATGAAGTGAGAAATGGCATTACATATCTCAAAACATCGGATGGTGAAATTGTGCTGCGTATTTTTGGTGTACACAACCTGCAAAATCTTCAGGGTGCGTTATTGGTGTGCAATCAAATCGGAATAAGCAATGCAGATTTTTACCGTGCAATCGCCTCGTTCAAAGGCGCAGCTAAACGACTTGAGCTTGTGAAGGAAACAGCGCATTCGGTTATTTACAAAGACTTCGCCCATTCCCCTTCCAAACTAAAAGCAACGACCTCTGCGTTTAAAGATCAATATACAGACCGCAAACTCATTGCCTGCATGGAACTACATACATTCAGCAGTCTCAATGCCAAGTTCCTCAAGGAATACCAAGGCGCCATGGAAAAGGCAGATGAGGCTTTTGTCTATTTTAATCCGCATACCATTGAACATAAAAAATTGCCTCCGGTGAGCGAACAACAGGTGAAGGATGCTTTTGCAACTGACAATGTGCGTGTATTCACAGACTCTCGCAAACTCATTGATGAGCTGAAGGCAATGCAATGGAACGACAAAAATTTATTGCTAATGACTTCCGGAAATTTTGATGGCGTTGACTTCAAACAACTCGCTGATGAATTGATTTGATGCGTAGGAAACGTTCAGTAATTCAACTCCGATCTGGGGTTTTTATGAACCATTAAAGCGTTAAACAAGATTCTACGGAAAGCTGATTCTTAATGTCCTTAATTTCTTAATCGTTTAAAAAGAAAAGACGTAAGCTATCTTTTTTGCTAAGCAAAATCTTATCATAATTCCTTAGTGTCTTGGTGCCTTCGTGGCCCAAATTTCGTACGCTTATCCGAGCCCAACATCCAGCATCATCATAATCAGAAACCCGCCAATAAACCCAAGCGTGGCGATGTCTGTAGAACGTTCGAGTTGCGTCTCTGGTATTACTTCTTCAATCACAACATAAATCATAGCGCCTGCGGCAAATGCCAATGCGTAAGGGAGAATTGGCTGCATTTGGATTACAAGCAGTGCGCCCAAAACACCGAATACAGGCTCCACAATGGCAGAAAGTTGTCCGTACCAAAAACTTTTCCAGCGAGAAAGTCCGCCACGGCGAAGTGGAAACGACACGGCCATGCCTTCCGGAAAATTTTGCAACCCAATGCCTATTGCCAGCGCAACAGCTCCCGTAATGGATGCCTCCGGAATGCCTGCTGCAACGCCACCAAACAAAACACCTACCGCCAATCCTTCCGGAATGTTGTGAAGTGTAATGGCCAAAACAAGTAGTGTAGTGCGATGCCAGTTGGTCGAAACTCCTTCTTTTTTTTCCTCTGGAAAATTGATGTGCAGGTGAGGAAGCAACTGATCTAATCCATACAAAAAAAGTGCACCCAAAGCGAAACCTACGGCTGCCGGAATGACTTTCACAAATCCCTCACCATGACTCATCTCAATGGCAGGCGCCAGCAATGACCAAAAACTCGCGGCTACCATAACTCCACCCGTAAAACCCAACATCCCATCCAGCACTTTTCGACTGAGATCCTTGAAGAGAAAAACCAGTCCTGCACCGGCTGCGGTGACAAGCCAGGTGAATGAAGTGGCAATTAAAGCACCCCAAACCGGATCAATCGATTGGAAAAATTCTATGATAGATTTCATTTTTTCAATTTGGTTACTTTGAGGTTTTTTGCTACGAGATGCGAAATACTCAGCTTGTCTTTATCCGTCTTTATCTGCATCGATGAATCGTATTCGAAATATTTCAATACTTCAAAACTGATTCCCGGGCGCAGTTTTACACTGTCCAGGTATTGCAGAAATGCCGATGAACTTTCCTCAACACCAACAATTGTTGCTTGTTGGCCAACTTTTAACTGGTCTGCAGAGATGGCATTGCGGTGATCCGTAATCATGCCGTTTTTATCCGGGATGGGATCTCCGTGAGGATCAAAACCGGGATATCCAAGGTATTTGTCGAGCTTGTCGATCAATTCATCAGAATGCACATGCTCCAACTCTTCGGCAATGTCGTGGATTTTATCCCAGGAAAGACCCAATTTTTCAGACAAAAACACTTCCCATAAACGGTGCTTTCTAACAATATCCACTGCCATTTTTCGCCCCTTCGATGTCAATGTCACGCCGTAGTATTTGGTATGTTTGACCAACCCGCGCTCATCCAGTTTTTTGAGCATATCCGTGGCAGATGAAGCCTTGGTATGCATTCTGTCTGCAATTGCGCTGGTGCTGATGCCCTTGTCGCCCGCCAAACTCAGACTGTAGATAGCTTTGATGTAATTGTCTACGGATTCGCTCATGCAACAAAATTTCGGGTCTAAAGATATACGAAATAGTTAAATATAAAAAAAAGATTAGGCTAGACTAAAAATAGAATTAGGTTTGGCTCGTGATTAAATCATTTTTGATATGTGCCGCGTTGTTTTGTTTGAGCACCCTATTGCTTGGGCAGGAATTAACTATTTCCGGCACTGTGATAAGCGAAAACTCAAAGATTCCCTTTGCCGTAGTTTATCTTGAATCGGATCAAAAGGCGGTGGTGGCAGACTCTATCGGGCAATTCACGATCCTTGTCAGGTCTGGCAAAAATCAATTCACCATCTCTGCAATGGGGTATGAAACAAAAAAAATAGGCCTTGAAATTCTCCATGACTTACAAATGGATTTCGAACTAAGCCCGGCCCGTCAGGTTACGGATGAGGTTGTTGTTACAGGTTTGATTGCTCCAACTCAAACCAGACGAAGTGCTTTGAGGGTGGATGTATACAACAAGCGATTCATTCAATCTGTGCCTTCTAATTCTGCTATAGACGCGTTGCATTACGTGAATGGCCTGCAACAGGTAGTAGCCTGCGGAGTTTGTGGAACGAATGATATTCACATCAATGGCATGGAAGGCCCTTACACACTTGTGCTTATCGATGGAATGCCTATTATGAGTTCGCTTGCCTCGGTTTATGCTCTCAATGGTATACCGAATAGTATCATCGAACAAATAGAAGTCATCAAAGGTCCTTCGTCGACTGTTTATGGTACTTCTGCAGTGGGTGGTGTTATCAATATTATCACAACACAATCGGAAAAGGCAAATAAGTTGGCAGTCAATTTTGCGAGCGGTTCTTACGGCGAAAACAATGTGGATGTGAGTTCTGCATTCGTAAAAGGAAAAAACCAATTTCTTGTAAGTGCTAATCTGTATGATTATCACAACCGCGTTGACTATAATCAGGATGGATTTACCGATGTACCACTTGCATCCAGAGTTTCTCTTTTTGGAAAGTGGCGACGTGCCGGAAGGATAGACCACGCAATGGCGTTGCGCTATTTTGCTGAAGACCGTTTTGGTGGTGAACTTGAATGGCAAAATGAACACAAAGGGGGAGATAAGTTCTACGGAGAATTTATTAAAACGCGTCGCATGGAAGTTACCGGATCAGATAAATCAAAAAGTCAAAACTGGTCTCACGATTATTCTCTTAGCAGTCATGATCAGAAAAGTTTTTATGGTGTCTATGTTTTCAATGCTTTGCAACAAAATGTATTTTCGAATTTTTCTTTCTTTCTAAAACGAGGTATACACAGCCTTCGTTCCGGTTTGTCACAGCGTCTTGAACACTACCGCGACAATACTCCTGTTGGCGATGATCGAATCGAATATGTTCCAGGTATTTTTGTGTTGGATAATATCGAATGGAGTGAGGCATGGGGAATGATGCTTGGAATGCGCATGGATCATCACTCAAATCATGGATTGGTTTGGGCGCCTCAGGTTAATCTCAAATGGAGGCTTTCAGCAAAATGGGAAGCCAGAATCAATACTGGGCGTGGTTTCAGAACAGTGAATGTGTTTACTGAAGATCATGCCGCGCTTACCGGTGCTCGTGAGGTTAGAATTGAAAGTGCATTGCAACCGGAGAGTTCATGGAATATAACTGGAGTTCTTACCAGAAGATTTACTGCCGGCAAATTAGGTTATGGTCAAATGGATTTGGATGCGTTCATTAATGAAATGCAACATAAAATTCTTCCCGATTATGATTCAGATCCCAACGCCATTATCTACAGGAACGCCTCAGGAAAATCTATTTCGCGGGGAGTTTCTTTGGCTATTGCATTCTTTCCAAATCAAAACACATGGTTGAAAGCTGGTGGCAATTTGCTCGATGTGTATGAAAAAAGCACATCAGAGAATCGGGATGCGGAGCGGATCAATCAACTTTTTGTTCCACGTTATTCGGTATCTGTGGTGGCTGGCTGGAAATATCCAAAGTGGGCGGTATCTGTTGATTATTCTCTAAAACACCTGGGACCTATGCAATTGCCAACGTATGAAGTGCCTTTTCAGAAACCAGAGATGTCAGACGCATTCGCAATTCACAATATCCAGGTAACAAAAAATTTCGGGGCGAAATGGTCAGTAGGATTTCAGGTTAGAAATCTATTCGACTATGTGCAGATTTCTCCTTTGATTGATCCTGCAAATCCATTTGGTGATTCCTTTGATACTTCTTACGCCTATGGACCGCTTCAGCATCGTTCTTATTTTTTGACTGCTGGATTTAATATTCCAAGATAGGTATCAAAAAATTCCCTTATCCTTGTGGGGTGAAACACCTTTTTATCATTCGTCATGCAAAATCGAGTTGGGATGATCCGCTTCAAACTGATTTTGATCGCCCGCTCAATATACGCGGACAACGCGACGCACCTTTCATGGCTAAAAGGTTGAATGCGCATTCTAACAAACCTGATTACATTGTTTCAAGCCCGGCTGTGAGGGCCGTTACCACAGCAACTGCTTTCGCAAGTGAATTAAAAATAGGGGATGAAAATTTTATTCGGGATAAGCGGATTTATGAGGCAGCACTAGGCGATCTGTTCGAAGTAATCCAAAACATCCCTGATACCACACATTCGGCTGCCATTTTTGGCCACAATCCTGGTTTATCGCATCTGGCAGCGCATTTATCGGGCGAATATTTTGACATGGCAACCTGCTCCATTGTGCATCTTTCCATTGCGCTGGAATCCTGGTCACTTGTTGGTCAGAATACGGCCATTCTCAAAGAATACGACTATCCCAAAAAACATTTTGCTTAACGGAAAGGCCCGTGGTATAAGGAATACACGTTTGTTATCCTTAATTTTACATATTCATCAAAGTGCACGTCTAATCTTCTACCTTTGCTCCCCATAAACATCAGTGCATTTCGCACGATTTATGGGCATGTCGGAAAATATCAAATACATTTTTGTCACAGGTGGTGTGACATCCTCCCTGGGTAAGGGAATCATTTCAGCTTCACTGGCTAAACTACTGCAATCCAGAGGGTATAGAGTTACCATTCAAAAATTGGATCCCTATATCAACGTAGATCCCGGAACTTTAAATCCCTATGAACATGGTGAATGTTATGTTACGGAAGATGGTGCCGAAACGGATCTCGACCTTGGGCATTACGAACGTTTTCTAAATGTGCCAACCTCTCAGGCCAACAATATCACAACCGGCAGAATTTACCAAAGTGTAATTGATAAAGAACGAAGAGGTGAATACCTGGGCAAAACAGTTCAGATCATTCCGCATATAACCGACGAAATAAAGCGTTGTATTCAGATTCTGGGTTCTAAAAGTGAATTTGATTTTGTAATTACTGAAATTGGAGGAACCGTAGGTGATATCGAATCGCTGCCTTATGTAGAAGCTGTTCGCCAGATGAAATGGGAGAAGGATGATGATTGTATTGTGATCCACCTCACACTCATTCCATATCTTTCGGCTGCAGGAGAGTTAAAAACCAAGCCAACACAGCACTCCGTAAAAACACTTTTGGAAAATGGAGTGCAACCGGATATTCTGGTGTGCCGCACAGAACATGAATTGTCTCCACAGATTAGGAATAAAATCGCGAAATTTTGTAACGTAACGCCCAACGCTGTTATTCAGAGTATCGATGCAAAAACCATCTACGACGTTCCCGTTTTGATGATGGAGGAAAAACTGGATGAAGTTGTTTTAGAAAAACTGGGCGTAAAAACAAAGCGCAAGACAGATATGCGCAAATGGTTGGATTTTTTGGATCGCTATAAAAATCCAAAAGGACGTGTTTCAATTGCTTTGATAGGAAAGTATGTTGAATTGAAGGATGCTTACAAATCCATTGCGGAAGCATTTATTCACGCCGGTGCAGCCAATGAAGTAGAAGTGGAGATTTCATGGATTCATTCTGAAGAGCTCACTCCCCGAAATGCCATCGAAAAATTGCAGGGCATGGATGGTGTGCTTGTGGCACCGGGATTTGGTTCGCGTGGTATGGATGGTAAACTTGAAGCAATTCGTTTTGCAAGAGAAAACAATATACCATTTTTTGGGATATGCCTTGGCATGCAAATGGCAACCGTGGAATTCGCCCGGAATGTACTCGGCTATGCAGATGCTCATTCTACTGAAATGAAAGAATACACGACTCATCCTGTTATCAGTCTCATGGCTGAACAAAAAAGCGTCGTTAACAAAGGAGGTACCATGCGACTTGGATCTTATCCATGCAGGTTGGTGAAAGAGTCTAAAGCATCAAAAGCCTATGGTGGAGTAGAAATGATCGAAGAACGCCATCGTCATCGTTTTGAATTTAACAATGAATACAAAGATCAATTCGAGAAAGCGGGATTCAAATGCACCGGAATAAATCCGGATAGCAATCTGGCTGAAATAATTGAACTAGACAATCATCCGTTTTTTGTTGGCGCTCAATTTCACCCTGAGTACAAAAGTACCGTGATGAATCCTCATCCGTTGTTTGTTGCTTTTGTAAAAGCCGCCAAGAAATTTCATGCTTCCAAAGTGAAGGTTGCTGTTGAAGAACAAAGTGCCTGATAGCCTAATAAGCAATTTGCATATAAGGGAGTTTTAAGCGGAACATAATTTTGGTTTGACGGGTGATGTCTGTACCAAAGACCTCAACTGTATTTTGTTGACCAAGATGCAATCCGGTGTTAATCGTCACAGCTTCCCATGTTGGACCAGAAGTGCTATAGGGATTTTTTTTAATGATCCATGTCTTATGTTCGCTGTCGGTATTTTTCACCAGGCTATCCAATCGGAATTGACCATGAATATTCACACCATTTAATTCGACCAGATTAAGGTGGAGATATACTTTGGGATCGGGGTCCGGATTTTCATCTGCTGACGGCATCGCATTCTGCCAAAAACCCGGATAAATAGTAATTGCGTACTCATCAATCTTCAATGTATCGGTAACATGCGCAGGCTGATGTGTCCTATCTGCAATCGGAAGGAGCGTTTGAGTGCGGCACCCCGATATGCAGACAAAGAGAAATGCTATGAGTGAAGCGCTAGTTAGTCTCAGGATTAACTTCGTCATGGTGTTTTGTGCGATTAAATATCATGACCATAAAGCAGAAAAAAACGATGCCTGCCTGTACTTCTAAAAATGACTCAAAGAGGAAATTCATACCACATATGCACAGAAAGACTAGTTGAATGATGTTTTTTTGTTTGACGGCATCAACCAGAAGCCAGAGACATAAGCCGATAAGCAAAAGAACTCCTGGCCAGCCGTGCTCTACTCCACTTTGAAAAAACTGATTGTGTGAATTGAATTTGCGCTCAGCCACATACGTTTCACCTGCTTCTTTGTATTTTTCTACCAATGCACTTTCCGAATCTCCAGTGCCGACACCGAAAGGATGTGTTTTTAAAATTTCCCATGATCCTTTCCATGTAACAAATCGAATACCTGTGCTCCTGTCAGCAATTGGAGAGGCGATTGGTGTTTCGGTCGGGGATTTGACATCAGTTGTTGCTTGAAAATCGGTAACCGTTTCTAAAATTCGGTCTGATGAAGATGGCAATACCAGTGTTGTACCAATGAGAACGGCTAGTGATATTCCCAAAATCCCTAGCGATCCACCTACAGAAAATTTATTTTTCCACCAACACCATGATCCAAAAACAATCACAGCAACTGCCGCAATGAGCCCTGCCTTGGATGCCAGCATGCTGATAAACACGATTGTTGTAAAACAAATCACGATGTGTATCCACTTTTTGCCAAATAGATAATTGCTCACAGATGCATTTCGAAGCAAGAGAAACAATGAAAGTGCCTGGTAGGCTGCTGCATAGGATGGGTGGAAGAAGTATCCAAGCTTTTCATAACTGAGATAACTTACTTCTTCATACTTGAGAGCGCGGATAACTCCTGCAACCAATGCAAATAGCATAAACGCAATACTTCCCCAAATAAATGAATGAATAATTTTCTCAAACTCCGATTTGGAAAGTTTGGGCAACATCCAACCTATAAGTGGAAATACAATGAAGGATAATTTAATGCCGATTTCGTTCCAGCCTTCGTCCACATGAGATGAATAGAGCATTCCTGTGATATGCAGCAAGAAGATCGATGCCAGAATAATTAGACCATTTCCCACCACGTGGAATTCAAATTTCTTTTTTCTAAAGGTCTGGAAAATCAGATAAACACCCAGAAGCACAATGAAGCCTGGTACAAATTTTTTGGCGAGCGGTATGGTAAATGCAATGGCCATGCATCCCCATAAATACAAGGGGAAAGTCGACATTGACGAATTGGATTTTGATTCGCTCAAATCCCTTGTTCGTTTTGAATGCGTTCGATTTGCATGATGTGATGACGAATATGCAATGTCATGAAATCCAATGCCTGCAATGCATTGAGCATGCCGGCATAGGGTTGGCGAAAGACAAGTTTTTCGTAGTGATCAGGTTGAATTTGTGAGAAGAAATCCTGCATAGCGGTGCGCAATTCATCCCAGCGATTGCTCAGTGTTTTGAAATCACTTTCGTTTGATGGTTGTGGCAAAATGTCGGGTGCTTTCCATCTTTCATTTGATCCAAGACGCTCATTGAAGGTTTTGGCGATGGCCCTTATTTCATCTGTAGTGTTTTCAAGATTCTCCCATCCGCCCGAGGATTTTTTCTTGATATAGCCAAGTGTTCCTGTTTCTGCAATTAACAAATGATCCAATACCTGGTTTGCGCTCCACCCATCCGCGGGTTGCCATCTGCATTGGGTGTCAGTCATATCAGCAAAAAGCATTATGAAATCCTGCTTGGCTGAGACCAAAGATTCCCATCGGGTTGATAATTCATGCTGGTTCATAGTGCAAGTTTAACCCAAAATACGCAATAGAATTCGTGACGAAATGCAAAAGATCAATAATAATAAGGGCTCGCGCACTGTTTTTTGATGCAGGTGTAGCCTGAGTTACATCAAATCACAAAATAGAGCAAGTCCTTGGTATTGAAGATGTTTTGCATTGCAGTAGAATTCTAATGCGGATTTTGGGTTGAACTGCCATATTCCAATGGAAGAACATGGCCAACAAAAAAAACATCAGTTGGTTCAATGGCACCGTGTATTATCGCAAACAAAATGAACTCAAATGCAAATCAGAATTGCAGTTTTAAACGATATTGAAGCCATCCGCAACATTGCGTTTGAAGTATGGCCTGTTGCCTACAATACAATCATTTCGAAAGAACAGATAGACTACATGCTTGACAGGATGTATAGTCCAGAGTCTTTGTTGCATCAGATGCAAAAGGAGGGATGCGAATTTTTGATCGCTGAGGAAAATGGCCATGCAATAGGATTTTCATCCAGTGCAGAAATCGAAAAGACAAAATTTAAGTTGCACAAATTGTACGTGCTTTCAACGATGCATGGCAAAGGATACGGTGTACATCTATTGCAGGAAGTGTGCAGGCGGGCTTCGCAAAGAGGCGGAATTTCAGTCGAGTTGCAGGTCAATAAAAACAATCCTGCATATCAGTTTTATCTCCGTAATGGATTTCAAAAAGACAGCGAATTGGTTCTCGATATAGGAAATGGTTTTGTGATGGATGATTTTATTTTGACAAAATCACTCCCGTAGTTCTATGCGGAAAGTTGTGCCCTTGTTGTGTTCACTCCACTTCACAAAGATTCTACCGGTATGGTATTGTTCGATGATGCGTTTTACCAGAGATAATCCCAGTCCCCAACCGCGTTTTTTCGTTGTAAACCCAGGTTGAAAAACAGTCTTCCACCGGTTTTTGGAAATGCCAGTGCCGCTGTCCGTTATTTCGATGCAAACTCTGTTGGATTCATGGGTGATTTTGGCCTGCAATGTTCCGGCACCGGCCATGGCGTCAACTGCATTTTTTACCAGATTCTCCAAAGCCCATCCAAAAAGGGGTTTGTTGATGTGAGCAGTGATGCCCGGATCGGCACATTCAATGGAGAACGTAACTTTATTACTAACCCGCACTTTCAGATAGTCAAATGCAGATTGAATCATGTCGTACACATTTGTTTCTTCCAGATCGGGAACACTTCCTATTTTGCTGAAACGATCGGTTATAGTTCCAAGCCGGTCAATGTCTTTGTTGAGCTCCAGAATCGTTTGTGGATCTGCACCCTGCGATTCCATCAAACTGCTCCATGCCATCAGTGAGCTAAGTGGTGTTCCCAGTTGATGGGCTGTTTCTTTGGCCATTCCAACCCACACCTGATTTTGTTCTGCTTTTCTAAAGGTAGAAAAGATGAGATAGGAGACAACAAGAAACACACCGATCAGGATCAACTGAAAGACCGGAAACATTTGCAGTTGTTTGATCACATTCGAATCTTCGTAGTAAATAAACTGTCTGCCCTGTCCCGGAAGATCGATGGCAATAGGCTGATTGGAGGCTGACATGTTCTCCAGTTTTGACCGAAGAAGCGTGGGATTTGAGATGAGCGTGGTATCAATATTTCCCTTTTTGATTACGATCGTGCGCGTGCTGTCCGTTACAAGGACAGGCACACTGGCCGAATTAATAACTGTCTCTGAAATGAACGAATTGATGAGATCATCCATGGTTGTTTGCAATTGGGCAAACAGGCGACTGTCATCGTAATAGATGGTTTGCCCTACGCCAATGAGTTCAATCGGCTCATTGTTTTTGGCAATGATGGCCGCTTTGAGCGAATCGATATACAAACTGTCATTTTCCCGCCCGGCAGGAAGGTTCACGCTGTTCCACAACCTGCCGTTTTCGTCGTACATCAACACGGGAATTGTGGTGTTTTCCCAAAGAAAATTGGTGATGAAAGTGAGATCACCCTCAAAGGTGGGGTCGCTGATGATATTGTATGCATTGCCCAACAGGTCGGCACGTTTGCGCTCTTCAATCTTGAGGGCTTCGAAAAGTTTTTCAGTGAAGGTCACAAGCTCAGCTTTCCGTTTGATGGCCTCGCTCCAAAGTTCAATTTTGTTGCGTTCTTCTTCGCGAATACTCTCTGCAATGTGATTGCTATACCAAAGTGTAATCGCCACGATCACGGCCGCAATCAGCAGCAGAAAAATCTTCCAGCGTTGTTTGGTAGAGTAGAGATTCATTTTGTGCAAACATCAACACGAAACGTGGTTTGGTATGTACTATTGGGCTGTAATTATCAAAAGTGTTTTGTATGAAATGGATTCAGGTACTTGTGTATGCGATGCTTACTGCACTTCTGCTTCAGGCTTGCACAGTCGAAAAACGACGGTATATGGGCGGTTGGCATGTGGATTGGCGTTCACGCGATGCCAGGTATGCCAAGGCCGAACCTGAACACCATTTCTTTGCAAATCCTGCTGTTGCCCCAGCGGATTCTATGCTGGTTGTGCATTCGAAGTGTGCAGATGTTGAAGTCACTAAGGATGTTGTCAAGCAGCCCGAGGTTTCTGCAGAATCTGGCTCTGAGTCAACGGTGCCAGATACCACGGTAAAAATCAAAGACAAAAAACCACTTTGGAGAAATTTCAATAGTCCGGTTTATTCAGGCAGGATTTCTGAGTTGGAAGAAACACATTCATCGACAGGAGGCCGGGTTTTTGGGATAATAGGATTTGTGCTGCTAATTATTTCCGTTGGTTTATTGCTCACAGGAACCATTTTTTCGCTTGGATGGACTTCACTGGGACTAATCATTTCAGCAACATTGTTGGCAACAATAGCCTTTCTTTTTGGGCTGTTGTCGTGGATTGCCTTCAAGCGCAATGATGATGCCACTCCCTGGTACGTTTGGGTTACATTGATTATCGGTGGAATGGCCGTTTTGCTTTGGCTGAAAGTCTTGCTGGACCGCGCCCGTGCTTGATTATTAAAAGAAACGCCGCTCCAAAAAGAAGCGGCGTATCCTTAACCAAAACCAAACAAAACCAACTTAGTAAACTCTGGCCCCGCTGGGACAGGCTACCTAGCCGCAAAACACGGAATGTGTTTTGCTCAGATGAATGGGGCTATACACAGTATTTACCCGCAATTTTTTTACTTGTCATTGAAGATCCAAAGTCCCTGACTTACGGAAATTTTTTCGGTGAGATTTTTCATAACAACAGGTTTTAATAATTTGAAACAACGTTTGTTTTAGAACAGTGATTAAGGTGTACCGCTAAAACCTGACATAAAAGTGCAGCGGTTATTTCAATCGGCAGGTAGCCAATGAAGATTCGGAGGCAAATTGGTGGTGAACGGTCAAAAAGAATCATTTAAAGGTAAAAGGGCTGTTAAACCGCCAATTCTGGAAATGAATTCCCATTGAAATTGCAGTGATATCGCGAATTATGGGATAATTCCAAGATGTCTCTTTTTCTTTTCACGGATGAAGCAAAAGTCCAAGCATTCGGCACGTATACCTTGCTTTGCTGATGTCCTGCTCATTCCGACCTAGTCCATGTCAACTGAATACACCCTTATGATATCGCGGAAGTCATGCAGGTAAGCTCAATGTGTGCCAATGGATATCATCACAGCTCCCCAACGTCCCGTAGGGACGTCCATACGGTAAGCTCGCTGCTCAGCGGGCGCCCCGTGTCCTGTAGGGACACCCATACGGTGTCGAATGCCTAATTGGAAACAACCTTTTGAGCAGATTACCTAATGCCGGGACGCCGGCTTTTATCCCTCCAATTTTTTAATCTACCCACGAAAGGAAAAACCCCTCCCAACCTTATCTTCGCAACTCATGTAACTGACGCTTATGAAACCCGGAATAAAATTCTTTTTTGCAGCCCTTGTCCTGGCAACAGCGCTTGCTTCTTGCACAGGAAATAAAAAGAATCGCTGCAATACCTGCCCCAAATGGGAGGACAGTGTAAACCCTCAG
This sequence comes from Flavobacteriales bacterium, assembly GCA_046153915.1. GTDB lineage: Bacteria > Bacteroidota > Bacteroidia > Flavobacteriales_D > Sanyastnellaceae > JANNVZ01. The sequence continues at coordinate 7,842 of JBJXFC010000120.1, read as the reverse complement.
TCTTTCGAAGGGTATGAGAAATAGTGAAAATCTGGAAGGAGCGCTGAAAAGCTTTTTACCCGATGGATCGGTAGAGCTTGCTTGCGAAAAATTGCGCGCGTACCCGCATCATCTGGTCATAACACCACCGCGCTCAACCAAATTGGGCGATTTTACTGCAGATCCGCGTGGCCGCCGCCATACCATTACGGTAAACGGCAACCTCAATAAATACGCATTCCTCATCACCCTGATGCACGAACTGGCGCATCTCGTTACATATCTGGAACACCGCGATGATGTGCGACCGCATGGGCACGAGTGGAAAAATCACTTCAAAGTGACCTTAGGTCCGTTCTTAAGAAGGAATGTTTTTCCGGACGATATTGCGATAGCATTAAGGCGCTATTTATCAAATCCCGGCGCCGCAACATGTTCGGATATTGAACTCAGCAAAGTATTGGCGCGCTACGACCGCAACAGCCACCCGGATGTGAAATTGCTCGACGATCTGCCGCGCAATGCACGTTTCGCTTATGGCCGAGAACACAGAGTCTTCGTAAAGGGAGAAAAACTTCGCACGAGATACCGTTGCTTCGAAGAGGGCACACGGCACGAGTATTTGTTTAGCCCGCTGGTGAAAATCAAACACCTCAATTAATACAGAGATTAGATTTAGTTCGAAGATGCATTGATAGCATTGCTTGAAATGACGAAGACCCAACATGCATGAATGGCTCTTCTTTAACTGAATTGACCGAGCACATCATTCAAACTCCGGAGGAGTTTCACCTCTCCACACAAACAAAAAAGACGACCACTGGTCGCCTTTTAATATTTCTCTGCATCAAATTAATTTCTCTGCAGTTTTAATGTCTTTGTTTTGCCTGAAGAGCTTACAACCTGCACCATATAGATGCCTTTGCGCAGACTCTCCACAGCGAGTTCAACCGCTTCGCATGGCTCGTCTTCTGCCAGATGTCTGGCCGAAAACATCACCTTACCTGTAAGGTCGCGAACTTCTACGGTGAATCCCTCCGCAATAGGCTCATCAAACACAAGCTCTGCACGTCCATCCATACCTACGATACGAGCCGTAGAGACAGGATTGGAGTTTTGAGCGATAGCTGACAAACTACTCAACAACAGGGTGGCAAAAGTGATAAGTACAATTTTCTTCATGGTTTCAATTTTCTTGCACATGAACTGGCAAACACCTTGCCGAATTCACTTTTACATTACACAAAAATAAATAGTTTCGTTGGAATACAATAAAAAAAGGTGCTGATTATGACCATTTTGTGGATTCAATGCCCTTTTTTAGACCTAAAGATCACATTCTCAGTCGAATCTGAATGTGCACATCGCTCTTGCGGTTGCCAAGGATTTCGCTGGTTCCGCTGCTTAATACGTTACGATCGTTGTAAATAAAGGTGCCATACCGCACCCAAAGGTCAATTTTGCGGGTTACATCCCATTTGATCATGGCATAAAACCTTGAACCTCTGCCATAATAGGCCGGAATGCTAAAGGCGTACAAAACATCGTTTTCGTAGGCGTATATTCTTGAATTCCAATTAGGTGAATCAAAAATGGCATACCTCATGGTAAACGTGACGGGCGAACTTAGCTTCTTGAATTGAAGATCCTGGTAGACAAGAAATCCCCGCTCTTTTACCGCCTCTTTATCCCAAATAAGCCATTCGGCACGCGTTTTTAGGACTACGTTTGGGTGCGCCTGGTAGGAGCCATGCAAGCGGAAATTCTGCTGGTGCATATCTACCGGATACGTAATATCGAGATCGTCGCGGTCGCTATTCTGCACATTGTTTCTGCTGCGGTAACGCAAATAGAATTCGTGTTTGCGATCGGGTTTGTAGTTGAGCTGCACGAGATGATCGGCATAATCAGAAGGCGCATCCACCCTAAAACGCAACCAGGGATAACGCACAAGGTCTGAGTATGCAGTGAGCGTCCAACGCGAATTGAGTGTTGCCTGTGCACCTGCAAAAAGCGCATGTTCGTTGTTGGCAGTGGTATTGTTCTCGCCAAAAACATTGACGCGCAATGCCTGGTATTCAGGCTGAAAATAGCGGTGCACCAAACTTACCGATAGCGCCGGGTGCAATGCGCTCACTAATCCATTTACCGAGGCCATCCCGCCGTTTTCACTGCGCGAGAATTCTCCAAAAACGTTGAAATTCCGGATTACTGCCTGGTAGTCGAAGCCCATATTTAAATTGTGATCGCCGGTAAATCGATTGATTTCATACAAACTAATACTGGGCAAAAGCGGACTACCAAATTGCGTGCGCACTGCTGTAAATCCGGCAGAAAATGAGCGTGTGTTATAGCGCAGATTTCCGCCATAAATCGTTTCTTCCATGCTGCCCTTGTCTGCGAGTTCGCTTTCGGTTCTGTGCAATCCACTGATGTTAATAGAAGTGGCATAACTGTCGTCGTCGGTAGCAATGGTATCGATGGCAAAAACCAGATTGGCATCCACCTTGCGAAAGGAATAAAACGAAGTAAGCTCAAAATTTTTCACACCCAACGTAACTGCACCACCCCGCAAAAAATTTCCTTCCTGCACAGAGGTATAAGGACGAACACCAAGTGCATTTTTTTTGACATTCAGGATATAGGGTGATTTACCAAAACCAAGTCCATTCCAGAAAGTAAGTCCTTGTCCAAACAATATCTGATAGTCGCCTGCCAATGCTTTTCTCACCAGCCCGTTGCCTGCATACATCACATGGAAGCTCGTAAAATCAGGTCCGTTGTCAAATGTTTCTCCCGGATCTTTTTCCATCGTAAATCCTGCAATCAGATTTTTTCTGAACTGAAAACGATAGCGTGTGTAGAGATAATCTGGTGAACCCAAAAATGGAGCCTTGCCGGTCTCAGGATCTTTCACAAATCCGGCCTGATCTTCCAATATGCGCTTGTAGCGAAAGAACATATCGTGTGTGCCTTCCTTCATGATGGTTTTAAAACTAACACCACTCAGTCCCGACCCTTCGATCACAGTTACAAAAGGTTCGATATCGCGGATGGTGGCAAGATCAAATCCATTTACTGCCTGCAATTCATAGATGCTTTTCAGTTTGCCATAGCGCTTGATATGTGTTGAAAGTGCATTGATCTGCAAATCGCTTAGCATAAACAATTCGCGCAACTCGTCTACATCCGCTGTATTAATATTCAACGGATGTTCGAAACAATACATCAGGTATTCAAACAGGGTCGTGTAGTCCAGTTCTACTCCTTCATCCAAACTACCGGCAATTTGTTCGATCCGCTGTTCGATGATGCTGTTTTTCTGTTCTTCGGTTTGTGCAGAAAGAACGGTCGGCATGATTACACACCATGCAAAGAGAAGAATGACCCTCAACGATATGCTCTGAAGATTCTTCAATCGCGTTGAGGCGTATAGTTGAGCGAAATGTGAGGTGTAAATCCAAGTACGGCGTGAAAACCTGCAGCAGCATCAATGGTCAGTGTTTTGATTTTCCAGCCAAATCCGAAAGAAAACGATTGGTCACTGTTGAATCCACCGCGTATTGCAATTTGTGTGGCTGGGAAATATTCAATTCCACCGCTCACTTTGTAACCGGCGTTGTCGGGTTTTTTAACCTCTGCAATCATCATGACTTTATCGGAAAAGCGATACCCCGCAGAGAAACGCAGTATAGATGGTAGTCTTTCGTTGTTAAAATCGGTAAATCCTGCACGAGTCGGGTTTTGAATATGCGCTGCAACGCTCAACTTGGTATTGTAGCGGTATAAGAATCCTCCTTCCATACCAACTGTGCCGCGACTTCCGTAATTCTCTCCGAGGCGAAGACTGTAGTAATTAAATTGTAGACCTACAGAAAATTTATCGCTCAGTTTTTGGGCATAGAATAGTCCTGCTCGTGAATTGGTAAAAAGGCTGTATCCAAAAGAACGGTAGTTGAGTCCGAAGGCGCTTTTCCGAAAAGGCATGGCTACAACAATGCCTTTGTCGCTTAATTCATTCAGTGCAAAACGAGACTCGTAATAGGCGCCGGCCGACAATCCGGGAAGATGCACGGCGCCTGCCTGATTGTGAAATCCACTCCAGACATCATCGAGTACAAGTGCCGAACCTCCCAATGCTGTTGCCCGGCCACCCGGGGCATCCTGAGCTTGCAAAGCCGTGGAAAAGCAGGCGCACAAAGCGAGAGAGATCACCAGGGCGCGAACAAGGCTGTGTATTGTTTTCGTCATGTAGTAAAGGCTAAGCAGCGGTGCAAAGTAGTAAATGACATGGTGTTTTTCTCCTTCCACAAGTAGAATTAAGAAAGGATTAAAATGATGGGTGCAATAAAGGAGCATTGTTCAAAGAGGATTTTCACTAAGTTTGTTCAACCTAGAACTTTGATTCTCGATAAACCAACTACTGAAACATGCCTTATTTTTTCTCGAAAAAGTCTAAGGCGCTTGTCCTTGCTTTTCTAATCATCAGCATTCGGACAATAGCCCAAATGCCCGGATTCCAGACTCCAGTAGCTGGCACCGGTCAATCGTCTTTTAAATTCACCCCAAATGATTGGGAAGAGATCGTTTCTGAGCGCACTCTCAATTCGAGCCGATGGAAAACTCCCGATGGCAGAATCATTTGTGAATATTCTCACAAGCCCGTTTATTTTGAGAAGGAAGGCGCACTTCAGCGCATTGATCCAATTTTAACACCCGTCGAAAATGGTTGGATAGCGGGCAATCAACCCTTTCCTGTTTTTCTTGGAAAGAATGGTGAAATACGCACGGGCTTTCAATTGAAAGAAGAAATCATTTTTGGAAATCGTACTGTATTTAACGGAAAAAAAGTAAGGTCTGTAATCGAACCGAATGGCGAGAATGCTTTTGCAATGCGCGACATCACACCGGGCGTTGACAAAGAATTTCAAGCGTTTGAAAATGCAGTGAAAACACAATACGTCATTCATACACCCATGGATGTGGATGGAGCGTTTCTGGAAATTGAAGAAGAAATGGTGTTGCCAGATGGATATAGCATTGCTTGTGATATGCCCCATGGACAAGAGAAAGACGGCAGATGGCAGGGCGCACTTGTGGTGCGCAATAGCCATGGAGAAGCAGCGGGTTGGATGCAAGGCACCTTTTGCTACGACCAGTCAAAAAGCCATTATTTAGCCGGATACACATTCGAGCAAATAAACAATACCAACCGTTGGATCGTGCGCACTGCTGTTTCGGCAGAATGGCTCAATGCAAATGAGCGCACCTACCCTGTAGTGATTGATCCGCTTGTTGTTGGCCCGTTGGCGCTATATGCCGAGCAATTCATGCCATCGTGCTATATCCCTGAATATTTCGCAGACAGTATTTTGGTTACAGTTCCTGCGCAGATCACGGTAACATCCTTTCTTGTAACAGGCAGTTTTTATGCAGATCCATTTACAACGGCCATCATGGAAGATGGATCGATGTATTACAGCAGTTCGTGCAACGAGACTGGTACCTTTGAAGTAGACCCACCCAATAGTTTGTTGCCCGGTACAGCCTATCTGGAAGCGTTTGACATGCAAAATCCGCTCATGTGCTGTTATCCCCAATCGTGCTCAGAAACGTCTTTTTATCTGCGCATGCATATTGGCAGATACATACCGGAAGGGGATTGCAATTACACCTACATCTATTACACACCCGTTACGTTGTGGCCTTTTACGGCGTATATCGAAGGGCATACTGTAGAATCTTTTGGTCCGCAATGGACAGTTCCGGGTGCAGCAATATGTTCCAATCAGTGCGAGTTTACAGGAACCATTCGTGCGCGTTATGGTGTACCGCCTTATACGTTCACACATCCCTGGATGACAGGAAGTGTGACAGTGGGAGAAGCAGATGGATGCACCACAGGACAAGAGGTGGAACAACTGCCCTTGAACTGGCCCGGTTGTCCGGTGTTTTGTCCGGACTTTGATGAGATGGACGTTTTTCCTCCAACGATTACCGATGCATGCGGAGTTACTGTGGCCGATTTGCCGATGGAAACCCTCAATCTGAAGCCTGCCCCCGATGTTATTTTTCCTGAGCCGGTAGAGGTCTGCAGCAATTCGCAGGAAACTATTCCGCTTAGCAGTTGTGAACCCGGAAGCAACTACACATGGTCGGGCGGAGGCAATTCCGGAACTGGCAATATGCAGATACTTGAAAGCAATGAAACAGGACAGATTGAGACCGTGAATTTTATGGTGTTCTCTTCGTTTGATGGATGCAACTCGGATACCATTCAGGTTCCGGTGTCTGTAATTCCTTCACCAAATGCAGAGTTTGAGATGATTCCTGTAACACCTTTGTTGGGGGCTGATACCGATTTTATTTCGCAAAGCACAAGTGACGTTGGAGAAATCGAACAATGGTTCTGGACCATCAATGGAGGATCCAATCAAAGCGGAAACTCGGTAGAATATGTTTTTGAAACATTGGATTCGCGAACAGCCTGCCACGAAGTTGTAACCGAATATGGCTGTCGTGATACCATTTGCAAAGATTTTATTGTAATCACAGCAGATGTTTTTGCGCCGAATATTTTCACACCCAATGGCGATGGAAAAAACGATTTACTCGAATTCAAATACCTCGAGTTTTTTCCAGAGAATGAACTTAAAATCTGGAATCGTTGGGGCACTCTTGTTGTAGACAGGAAGAATTACGACAACGATTGGAGTGGCGAAGGTTTTTCAGAAGCAGTGTATTATTATATTCTTCACATAAAAGGAGCGAATAGTGTGGATGGGTATTTTCATCTTGTGAGAGGGGAGTAGTAATGGAAAATTGAAAATGGAGAATTGAAAATGAGGTTTCGTTTAACCATGAAAAACAAGGACATGATCAAGCGTCACCATTTTTAACCGCAAAGTGCGCAAAGAAAAAACGCGCAGAGAACGCAAAGACTTTTTGAGAAGCCCTCTTCAATTTTGAAAGTATTTTCTGCGTTTCCGCGCCTCTGCGGTTAATTAATCAGTTGCGTAGCAACCCCGCTTATTGTACATTTGACAATAAATCTTTTCCAATGAGATCACTTCACGCATTCATTCTTCTTTCAGCCATGAGTTTTTCTTTTTCGCTGAATGCTTTCAACGTGACTTTCCGTGTGAATATGAACACCACTTCCGGATTTACCACTCCCGAAGTGAACGGCACCTTCAACGGCTGGTGTGGCAATTGCAATCCGATGACCGACGCCAACAACGATGGTATCTGGGAAACCATCATCGATCTGCCTGCGGGAACGTATGAATATAAATTCTCAGCCGATCTCTGGTCAAGTGAAGAAACACTCACACCGGGCAGCCCATGCACCATTACAACAGGACCATTTACCAATCGCACACTCAACGTTACCGCTGCCACCGTTTTGCCTGTGGTATGCTGGGCCTCTTGCACCGACTGTGCTTCTTATCCTGTTACTTTTCAGGTAAACATGACGGATGCGCCCGCTTATACAACACCCTATGTAAGTGGGAGTTTCAACGGATGGTGTGGCAATTGCAATCCCATGACCGATGCCAACGACGACGAGATCTGGGAGACCACCATCGTTCTTCCGGCAGGCGTTTATGAGTACAAATTTTCTGCCGACAACTGGGCAATTGCAGAAACACTTCCTGTTGGCCGTCCATGTACCATTACCTCAGGCGAATTTACCAACCGCACACTTCAGGTATCCGGAGAACTGGTGAAGCCTGTTGTATGCTGGGGTCAATGCGAAGACTGCAATGCATTTGATATCACCTTTCTGGTAAACATGAACAACGAGAGCGGATTTACAACGCCGTATGTGAGTGGAACATTTAATGGCTGGTGTGGAGGATG
>JBJXFC010000106.1:0-3687 GCA_046153915.1 Flavobacteriales bacterium | reverse complement strand
TGGAAAAAGAACTTATTCGTGTTAATGTAGCAAAGCTTGCAGGCCCCAAAGTGATGGGCAAAATCGTGCTTCCTACCGAAGCGGATAAGAAAAAACCAGATCAAAATAAAGGCAACGAATCTGCCGAAAAACGCAAACGCAAGCGCGTTTCTAAAGTGGATATCCAACGCCAGCAGGAAATAGATCGCCGCAATCGCACAACAGCGCCTAAGCCAGCCGAGCCGAAGAAAAACGAACTCAGCGAAGCCGATGTGCAGCGTAAAGTGAGCGAAACCCTTGCCCGCCTCGGTGGACCAGGAAAATCAAAATCATCCAAATTCCGCCGTGAAAAGCGCGACTTCGTGGCCAAACGTGCCGAAGAAGAAATGCAGCGTCAACAGGCAGAAAGCAGCGTTCTTAAACTCACCGAGTTTGTTACCGTTAGCGAATTGGCCAGCATGATGAACAAGCAGCCTACAGAGATTATCAAGGCCTGTATGCAGCTCGGAATTTTCGCCTCGCTCAACCAACGTATCGACGCAGAAACCATTCACATAATCGCCGAAGAATTTGGCTACGAAGTAGAATTCGTAAGCGCCGAAGTATCTGAAGCCATTGAAGATGAAAAAGATTCACCGGAAGATCTCAAATCGCGTCCACCTGTTGTTACGGTAATGGGTCACGTCGATCACGGTAAAACTTCGTTGCTCGACTTTGTGCGCAAAGCCAACGTAATTGCGGGTGAAGCGGGTGGTATAACTCAGCACATCGGTGCTTACAGTGTGAGCCTTCCATCTGGTAAAAAAATTACCTTCCTCGATACACCAGGTCACGAAGCGTTTACCGCCATGCGTGCTCGTGGTGCCCAGGTAACTGACCTTGCTATCATCGTAATTGCTGCAGACGATAGCGTAATGCCTCAAACAAAAGAAGCGATTTCGCATGCTCAGGCTGCAGGTGTTCCCATGATTTTTGCTTTCAATAAAATTGATAAACCAGACGCCATGCCCGATCGTCTGCGCGAACAACTTTCTGCCATGAATATTCTCGTGGAAGAATGGGGTGGAAAATTCCAGAGCCAGGAAATTTCCGCGAAGAAAGGATTGGGAGTAGAAGGTCTTCTCGAAAAAGTATTGCTCGAAGCAGAATTGCTCGAACTCAAAGCCAATCCATCGAAACGTGCACTTGGCACTGTGATCGAATCTACCCTCGACAAAGGACGTGGTTATGTAACTACGTTGTTGGTTGAAGGTGGAACACTGCGCGTGGGTGATCCTATCATCGCTGGTCAGTGGAGCGGTCGTGTAAAAGCGATGTTCAACGAACGCGGACAAAAAATCAACGAAGCAGCTCCGGCAACTCCGGTGTCTTTGCTTGGTTTCGAAGGTGCCCCAAATGCAGGAGACAAATTCCACGTGATGGAAGATGAACGCGAAGCACGGAATGTGGCTTTGAAACGCCAGCAATTGCAGCGCGAACAAAGTATGCGTACGAAGAAACACCTCACCATCGAGGAGATCGGAAGACGTATTGCATTGGGAGATTTCAAAGAATTGAGTTTGATTGTAAAAGGAGACGTGGATGGATCTGTAGAAGCATTGTGCGATTCGTTGCAGAAACTTTCTACGGAAAAAATCCAGGTGCGTATCATTCACAAAGGTGTGGGTCAGATCAGCGAAAGCGATGTATTGCTTGCTTCGGCATCCGATGCGATCGTTATCGGTTTCCAGGTTCGTCCAAGTGCAAGTGCACGCAAACTGGCCGAGCAGGAAGAGATCCAGATCAAGTTGTATTCGATTATCTACAAGGCGATCGAAGAGGTGAAAGAAGCCATGGAAGGCCTCCTCAGCATGAAGATCGAAGAGAAAATCACCGGTGTTGCAGAAGTGCGCGAGGTGTTCAAGATTTCGAAAGTCGGAACGATTGCGGGATGTATGGTGTTGGATGGAAAAATCACACGCCAGCACAAAATCCGCGTTATTCGCAATGGCATCGTAATTCATACAGGAACGCTGGGCTCACTGAAACGTTTCAAAGACGATGTGCGTGAAGTTGCCAAAGGATACGAATGTGGTCTTGATATCGAGAAATTCAACAACATAGACGTTGGAGATAATATCGAGGCGTTTGAGGAAGTGGAAGTGAAACAAACTTTATAGACACTAGATATAAGACACTAGACTCTAGACTTCAGATTCCATGGATTGAGTAATGTACCGGCGATGTTTGAGGTTCCATCTGCCTATTGCATTGGACAAACTGCTAACTGCATGGTCCAAGCCACGTAATACATAGTACTAACTACTTAATACCAAGTACCAACTACTAAGTACCAACTACCCTTCGACCCATGAACATCCGTCCTCACATCCCCAACCTATTCACCATCGGCAATCTGGTGTGTGGATCGCTGGCTGTTATTCTGATTGCCCAGGAAGGATTTATTCATTGGGCAGTTTTGCTGATTGGATTGGCTGGAATTCTGGATGTATTCGATGGTGCTGTGGCTCGTGCACTTGGCGTTTCAAGTCCTATTGGACGCGAATTGGATTCATTGGCTGATGTGATTTCATTTGGACTCGCGCCTTCAGTTATGGTCTATTCTATGATGGAAACATTGCTGCCATCGCAATTCGAATTTCTGAAATACATCGCCTTTCTAAATGTTGTTTGTGCTGCTATCCGCCTCGCTAAATTCAATATCTCCACCGACCAGACAACCGATTTTAGCGGAATGCCTTCCCCTGCCAACGGCATTTTCTGGGCGAGTATTGGCGCCTATTTTTGGGAAATACTTGAACTACAAACTTCCCAAATTCCCGGATGGCATATCACTTACTTTACAGTTACAAAGTTTACCCCCTTCGTGCTATTGGGACTAGCAATTTTATTTGTACTCACATCGCTGCTCATGGTTTCCAAGATCCGCATGTTCTCCTTCAAATTCAAAAAAGGGGGATTTGCAACAAACAAAATTCCATTCATTTTTATTGGAACAGTTTTACTCTTTCCATTCATCACGTGGTTTGGATTTCATTCCTTCTTCTTGTGTGTGCCTCTCGGAATCCTCTGGTATATCGTACTTTCGTTTGTATACCATTTCAACTTAAAAAAGGAAGTCGCCTAATCGGTAACAAAAAAGTCTGACGCAATTTTATCGGCCATCAACAAACCTTTGCGTGTGAGCATGAGTGTTTCGTTCATGAAAATCAATCTGCCATCGTGCTGCAATTCTGAAATCATATCAGCATACTCTTTCTTGAAATCGAAAGAAAATTCACGCGAGATACGCTGCATTTCAATACCCCACTTTGTTCGCAATCCAGTCATGATGTATTCGTTCAATCGCATAGATTGTGAAAGTTCTTCGTGTTCAAAAGGCAATTTTCCGGCAGTCAATTCTTTGATGTAAACACTGTTATTGGAAACATTCCATTGACGCGATTTGCCATCGAAAGAATGGGCTGATGGCCCATATCCGATGTAATGACTGCCCCTCCAATAAGACGAATTGTGTTTTGATTCAAATTCCGGTTTGCAGAAATTGGACACTTCGTATTGCTCAAATCCATGTGCATCCATTTCATCCAGCATCAACAAAAATTGCTCTCCACTTCGCTCCTGCTCCATCTCGGTCAACTCGCCTTTTTTTTGCTGATGCCCAAAAAAAGTGCGTGGTTCTATCGTCAATCCATACGCACTGATATG
>JBJXFC010000093.1:0-5775 GCA_046153915.1 Flavobacteriales bacterium | reverse complement strand
TGGAAACAACGCTGGTGGAAGTTGAAGAATCTCAGAAACAATTGCTTTATCAGATTCCAAACGTTCCCACTGAAATTGTACCGAATGGCAAAACTGCCGACGATAATGTTGAGACCTATATCTGGGGAGAAAAACCACAATTGACCGATGCCAAAAAACCGCATTGGGAATTGATAGAAGATTATGATTTGATCGATTTTGCATTGGGAACCAAAATTACCGGTGCAGGATTTCCCGTCTACAAAGGCAAAGGGGCCAAATTGCAACGTGCACTCATCAATTTCTTTTTGGATGAAGCGCAAAACGCGGGTTACCGGGAATTTCAGCCACCACTTCTCGTAAATGAAGCAAGCGGATATGGAACAGGTCAGCTTCCCGATAAAGAAGGACAGATGTACCACGCAACTGCAGATGATTTGTATCTGATACCAACCGCTGAGGTACCACTTACGAATTTATACCGCGATGTAATTCTGAAAGAAGATGAATTGCCAATCAAGATGACAGGTTATACACCTTGTTTTCGTCGTGAAGCAGGATCATGGGGAGCACACGTGCGCGGACTCAATCGCCTGCATCAATTCGACAAAGTAGAAATCGTTCAACTTGCACATCCAACGCAGAGTTATACGATTCTTGAAGACATGGTGGATCACGTAAAAATGTTGTTGCAAAAACTCGAATTGCATTTCCGTATTATTCGTTTGTGTGGTGGCGATATGGGCTTTACCTCTGCCCTCACCTACGATTTTGAAGCATGGAGTGGTGCACAGGAACGCTGGCTCGAAGTAAGTTCAACATCCAATTTTGAAACCTTCCAGGCCAATCGATTGAAATGTCGATTCAAAGGGGCAGATGGCAAAATGCAATTGGTGCACACACTCAATGGAAGTGCATTGGCGTTGCCACGCATTGTTGCATCGCTGCTGGAGAATAATCAAACGAAAGACGGCATCCGGATTCCGAAGGCTTTGGTGCCTTATACGGGGTTTGAATTAATTTGATAATGTGAATAATGTGTCTAATGTGCTAATGTGCTAATGTGCTGAAGAGCTTTGTGTCTTCGATTGGAGTAAGAATTTGATAATTAGAAAATTTGATAATTAGATAATTGGGCTTCAAGGAAAGCTTTGAAGTAACGTCTTCGAATTGGCTACATTTTTCTTGTAACCACAAAGCACGCTAAGAAAAAACGCGCAGAGGACGCTGAGGCTATTCAAACGGCACTTCTCACTATTGATTAAATCCAGATAGAACTCTCTGTGAAATCTCTGTGCTTCCTCTGAGGCTCTGTGGTAAATAATAACTGAGAATGGAGAATGGAGAATGGAGAATGGGGGCATCTCATTTTTCACGTACGTTTTCGAAATTAAAAAATACGCGAAAATCCATCTCAATAGGCAATTCAATTCCTTTCATTTCATTCAAACCCATTTTTCAAATACGTTTTGGATGAATTCATAGTTGTGATACTTAAGGATTATCGGGAATTTAGCTTATCTTCCTTGCTGATAGAATGAAATCGCTAAACCTTTTTCGATCATGATACCAAAAAGCTCAAACCTCTCTGATGCATCCTGTCGTCTTCTCGCGCTCTTTTTTCTAATTGGCTTTTCGTTCTATAATGTAGGATGTTATTACTACAAGATCGATAAAACATATCGAAAGAAAGATATTGGTCCAGTCCCATCCGAAGTACGCGATACTAGCAAATACCTTATTTTACACAATGGTTCGAACATATACTCCATCAAAGATCTTGTGATCCATGAAGCCGATCAAACCATTGAATTTACTGCTGATACACTCAGCTACCTGCACTACCAGGCTCTCGATCCAGACACCAATCTGGTGAATCACTATCGCAAAAGACATGGTGATCCGACTACTGAAGTGCATATTTACATAAAAGCGCAAAAAATGCAAATCGGAGAACGAGTGCTTCTCTTTGTAAACACTATCGAAATAATTGATGTCTACGACAAAGCCATTGGCGCGAACATTCTCACTTTTGTTTTTGGTGGATTAGCCATCGCTATGGGAACTGTTGTGGCCCTTTTCATTGTTCTCGCCGCAATGAAAAGCTCCTGTCCTTTTGTCTATATCCAAAATAACGGACAAAACATATTTGTTGGTGAAATTTATGGAGGCGCTATCTATGCTCCTTTAGAACGCGACGACTTCCTGCGTCTCGACGAAAAATGGTTGACAAACCCAGAGATTGTGCTACAAATCGCGAATGAATTGCTGGAGCGTCAATACACCAATCAGGCTGAAATTATTGCTGTGGAGCATGATTCAAACGAAGTTATTGCAATCAATCAGTGTGGAGAAATAATTCGGTCCCGAGACATTGTGTCCGCCTTCGCTAATGATAAATCGATAGAAGAGAAACTCTCAAAGAAAGACAATCTTTTCCACCAATTTGAGCAAGGTTCGGCGAGCGAAACAGCTATTTCGGAAATTGAAATTACATTCCCACTCACAAAAGGGATTGATAAAGCATCGCTAATACTGCATGCTAAAAATTCCTTCTGGCTGGACTATGTATTTGGAAAATTCACCGAAAAATTTGGAACGCATTACAATACATACGCCGAAGATCAAAAATCAGTTTCCGCTGAAAAAAATATACGTTGGTCTTTGGAACAAAATATTCCGCTTTCCGTGTATGTGAAAAAAGATGGTCAATGGGAGTTCAGGGATTTTTACCATGTTACCGGTCCCCTGGCCTCGCGCGATATGTGTGTCACCTTCGATCTAAAAAACTTCAATGAAGATACCCTCGAGGTCAAACTAAGCTGTGGCCGACTTTTCTGGGAAGTGGACTATGCGTGTTTGCTGTTGCATGATAATTACGTCGAAGTTGGAAGCTCGTTGAATATGACATCGGGAACAGATGAAAAAGGCAAGGATATTCGAAATGCACTTCTCAAAAATGACCACAACTACCTCGAACAACCGAGTATAGGAAACAGGGCAACACTTACTTTCGAGAATCGCACAGCCACGAAAGGTAAATGCATGAGTTATTTTCTGCACACCCGAGGTTATTATGAATACATCCGCGATTTTCAGAACAAACCAAACAAATGGGAATTGTTATCATTCAGGAAAAAAGGGGCATTCAACCAATTCTCTGAAGAACTCTATGACGAATTCATTGATCATCCCTTTCAATTGGCTAGTAACTGAGCACACATGATTATGGTACAATCCAATCTCACATTTCCTCCAGCAATTCAAACTCCGGGACAAAACAGAGTTAAAATCATTACAGGATTAAAAAAGACATTTGTTGAATTTCAGATCAGAATACGAATCCTTCAACTGGTAATGCGCCACATCAAAAATCCGAAAAGGATAGTTTCCATTTTGCAGGAATTAGATCATCGGCGAAGACACGTTTTGGGGAATCATGCCATATCCAAGCTGGTGGGTATCGGAAAATCCTATCATTGGGATCTGTATACACCTGCATTTCCTTCACTGGCCTTCGACCATTGGATGCTGGCAGAAATAAACAGGATTACCTCAATTCCTGGCAAGACCAATTTATTTACAAATGTATTTTTCGCTTTGACAAAAAAGTGTTCGTTGAAGTGCGAACATTGCTTTGAATGGGATATTCTGAATCAAAGAGAAAAACTAACCACCGCAGATTTGGTATCAATACAAAAATCGTTGCAAGATGCAGGCACTTCTCAAATCCAATTGACCGGTGGAGAGCCCTTGATGCGCGCTGAAGAAATCAAACTTCTCTTGAAGTCTTCAAATCGACAAACGGAATACTGGATTCTAACTTCTGGACACAAACTTGATCTGGCATTGGCGAATCAGCTTAAAGCAGATGGACTTCACGGAGTATTGGTGAGCATTGATCATCACAACGAAGAAGAACACAATCAATTTCGAGGGAACAAAAAGAGTTTTTATTGGGCACAAAAAGCAATCGAAGCTGCAAATAGAGCAGGTCTCACAACTGGCATGACGATTTGTGTATCCCGCGAATACGTGCAGCATGGCCATCTCGAACATTACATGGAACTCGCCAAAGTTGCGCAAGTCGGATTTGTGCAAATTCTGGAACCAAAGGCTGTTGGGCATTTTACAGGAAAGGATGTGATGCTCACGACGAATGAGACCAAACTTCTCGATGATTTTTATTTACAATACAATTATGATAAGCGCTTTGCAACGTATCCCATCATCAGCTACCATGGCTATCATCAGCGAAGAGCGGGATGTTTTGCCTCCGGGAATCGAAATCTTTATGTAGACACTGATGGTGACGTAAATTCCTGTCCGTTTTGCAAAACAAAAACAGGAAATCTTCTTGACGAAAATATCGAAACACTTCTCCCAAAACTGCAGCAATCTGGATGCGCAGCTTTCGGTAAAACCAAATTCTGACGAACATGCCATTTCACCACATGCAACATTTCACTGATTTTGGTCAAAGCGCCTTGTCGGAAACACCCCAGCAGGTTTTTCAGCTGGCCAGAAAAGTTGTTGAAAAAACACTTGAGGAATATTCCGGCACAATCAGTGATCTTGTAGTTGCTTCTACTTGCCCTGACTCACTTGCTCCATCCCTTGGTCAGAAATTGCAGGAAGCCTTTCCTGTTCAACTGAAATCCTCATCTCTCAGTGACTTGGTGCAGGGTTGTGCAGGAGGTGTGAGTGCCATGATTTTGGCGAGCCGACTTTCGCATAGTTCGTTGGGCGATGTATTGGTTGTGCAGGCAGATGCCGCCCGAAAAGCCACATCAACCGCGTCCGAGTTGCATGGCATCTTTGGCAATGGTTCATTTTCGTGTGTTGTACAAAAACAAATTGGTACTACTCAACTTTTACATCATGCCTCACGACAATACGCTGGACTTTCTGCTGTAGTTGAGGTCAAATTGGGGCATGATGCCGATACCATCATTCAGTCGGGCGCTAACGATGTATGGCGAGATCCCAGGCGATCGCTTGGACTCAGCATGGACAAGCTGCTCGCACTAAAACTCATTAAGCAGGCAGAATCATTCTACATAGATTTCATTCAAACCACCAGCGCTCCGGATGTGCTTATACTTCATCAGGCAAGTGCTGTTATCATTGAACATCTGAAACAAGTCTTCGCAAAATTCCCCATCACATTCGTAGATCTTGCCGGTGAAATTGGCAATTGTGGTGCGGCCACCATTGGCATCGCATTTCACCGTTCTCTGGACATCTGCAAAGGCAAAAAAGTGATGCTTTGTTCGTATGGAACAGGTGGAGTCATAACAGCAGGACTTTGGCAACTATGATGGGCAACGAAATCTATACCTGGGAAACCGATGTGCTGGCTATTTGTCTGCGCTATTTTTTGTTGGCTGGGATCGCTTATTTGCTCTATTACATTCCAACACGTTTGCAACTCAAGGTATCGAAAATACAGAGCGCCGAACCAAGTCATCAACAGATTACACGAGAGATTCTCCATTCCTGTTCGACTCTGATTATCTATTGTGCGACCTCTTGGCTGGTATTTAGATTGTATGAGAATGGCTTTACACACATTTACACTCAGGGCATTCTGGATGATCTGCCTTATGCCGTTTTCAGTTTTGTATTATGCATTTTAGTACATGATGCCTACTTCTATTGGACTCATCGTCTGATTCATCATCCACGTTTATATCTTTTCATCCATCGAACACATCACCTTTCCACAAATCCGACTCCATGGGCTTCATTTGCATTTCATCCTTTGGAGGCCATGCTTTCCATTGGAATAATTCC
>JBJXFC010000082.1:0-3175 GCA_046153915.1 Flavobacteriales bacterium | reverse complement strand
TGAAATGGGGGTATCGTATACAGCGGCATTGAATGTGAAATAATTAAATAAAATCAGGCCATTTGATATGGAATTTACAGCAAATTGCATCACTCTCTCAAACCATAACTATATCGCATGAAAACTCTGCTATCGTTTTTAATTTTTATTGGCCTCGCTTTTTCATCATTTTCACAAACCTGCACCGGAAATTTTAATCTTGACACGCAGGCAGCAGTGGATCAGTTCATCATCGATAATCCGACATGCACAACAATTGATGGTGATCTAAATATCTCGAGCGAAGGGCAAATACTCGATTTGAGCCCGCTTTTAGGAATAACCGAAATAACAGGTAATTTGTCATTGAATGTTGGAGAATTCAATCAAATTGATGATGTGTCAGGGCTTGTAAACTTGACTACCGTGGGCGGGAGTGTTTATATTAGTGAATACTCCACTCAATTTTTTGAGCTGACTGGATTAAATAATTTAACTTCTATTGGAGGCCACTTAAGTATTTGGAGTGATCATATTCCAAGTCTTGCGCCACTTGACAACCTATCTCAGGTTGGAACAATTACTTTATCGGGCCACGACACTGCACCGCCAGCATGGCATAACGTTTTCCCGGGGCTAACTAGCATTGACGGTTCTATTAACCTTGGCCTCTACGTTGGCTCACCAAGTTTGGACACATTAGCAGGATTTAATAATCTCACTTATATCGGCGGCAACATCAATTTCACTGGTGATGTTAATCACGTCTCTGGGTTTCACAATTTACAAACCATAGTAGGTGATATTTATGCGAGCGGTATTGGCTTGGGTTCCATTGAGGGATTCGAGAATCTTCAGTCTGTTCATGCAATTGATTTGTACGTGCCCAGTTACCCCGGCCCTAGCCTTCCCCATTTTCCACTTCTAACCGATCTTTATCGTATATATCTATTTGGTAATTTTACCCGAACTCCGGATTTTAATTCGCTCACAGAAATTAATACGGTGAGTATAGCTTCTGGAGCCGATACTGTTGGTTTTGTTGCGCTGCAGCATGTTGTTGAGAATTTCTGGGTTCGCGCGTTTAATGCACCACCAATCAATCTTGTTCTTGCCGATGAACTAACTTTTATCGGAGGTGATTTTGACTTCTCCATTTCTACGCTTTCAGACTTAAATTTTATGTCTCAGATAACCGAGATAGGCGGAACTGTTAATATTGAAGCTCACCCTAATCTGACATATTGCGAGGTGCAAGCGGTGTGCGACAAAATTTCTACCAATCCCGAAATGGTATTCATCAACTCCAATAATACCAATTGTGATGAGCCGGAGGACTTTTTGCTCTTTTGTCAGGACAATTATGCAAGTGGCATCGCTTATGCAGATTACAATTGCAATGGTCAACAAGATCCCGGTGAAGAGAGTGTTTCAAACTTCGTTGTACTCGACCAAAATAATACTCCTGTCGGACAGCTCCTTAGCAACGGACAGTTCGTCGTCCCCCTTGACTTGATGTCGACTACTATCTTGTCTCTTCAAGCATCTCCGGGCGTTGTTCAGTCATCGGATATCACGATAACATCTACAGCATTTCCACAGGCCTACACAGGAAATGATTTCGCCATTTGTCCTTTGGGAGATGTACACAATGTTTCTGTCTTTCATTTTTCCTACAGTAATCCTACACCGGGTTTTGATATGGTTTATATTATCAAAGTTCAAAACAATTGGCCCCAACAAACGGAAGATGTTATAGTTAGCCTGGATTTCTCACAATGTGATTATACGTCTCTCACAGGGTCGCCCGGTTATTCTATAAACAATGGAGTCATAAGTTGGAATATTTCTCAGCTCCAATACGGACAAGATGCACATTTAAAAGCATACATTGAAATATCAACTAACATGCAGTTAGGAGATCAATTCACAACAACGTCTACCGTCGAATTTGTTGATGGAGGTTTGGTTGATGTTTCACCTTTTGATAATAGCTATCAATTGCAAGAAACAGTAGTAGGGAGCTACGACCCCAATGACATCAACGTCAACATCCAAGCCCAAAATTTTGAACAAATTCCCCCAGAAGGACTGACTTTAGATTACACCATTCGTTTTCAGAATACAGGAACTGCGCCAGCTCAATTTGTTCGCGTAACAGACACCATCGAAGACGACCTCAACATCAGCAGCATCGAAATGCTTGGATCGAGTCATCCACATCAACTTTCGTTCAATGAAAACAGAGAGGTAGAATGGTTCTTCGATAACATCCAATTGCCCGATAGCGCCAGTGATCTCGAAGGCAGTCAGGGGTATATCCATTACCGTATTACCACAATTCCGGATATTGCAATCGATGATATAATCGAAAATACCGCAGCGATTTATTTTGATTACAATGAGCCAGTCATCACCAACACGGCGACAACAGTCTTTTATGAATGTCCGGAAGAACTTGCCATAACAACTGAAGGAAACTACTGCGAAGGAGAATCGATCGTTGTGCTCGCAACATATGGATGGGATGAATATAGCTGGACGGTGAATGATGAAGCGGATGGAACGGGACTTGGAATTTCCATTGACAATGCGGCTCCGGGAATATATTTTATTACTTGTGAAAGCACAACAGCGTTTTGCACAGGCTCCACGGGGTTTGAATTTTTCGTGGAGGAAACTCCCAATGATGTTGCGATAACAGGCGATCAAAGCATTTGTGAAGGTGAAAATTTTGAACTCACGGCAACAGGAGGTTGGGACAATTATTCCTGGATTCAGAATGGAGATGTTATCAGCAATACGAATACGCTTGAGATTGTGGCACCTGCCAATGGGGTTACTACAATTGAATTACTAACTTCTACTGGAAACTGTGAATCAACATCTGAGCTAACTCTATATGTTGGAGCGAATCCGCCTGTAACAATAGAATTCAATCTGGAAACCCAGCTCATCACCGGGCCAACATGGTATATGTATGATTGGTATATAAATGGTCTATTAATCGAAGGAGAGAATCTTTACACCATCGATCCATGGCTTTACGGAGTAGATGGGTTTGAGGCTTATGCTATTGTAACGGGTCCCAATGAATGCACCACAACAACCAATACGGTGAGTTATGTCGGTTTAGTGGAGACAACGAATGGTTTTGTGGAAGTGTACCCCAACCCGATGACGGAATCGACTTTTG
>JBJXFC010000077.1:0-7496 GCA_046153915.1 Flavobacteriales bacterium | reverse complement strand
CGCACCAAAGCATCCACCAGTTTGTTGACTGTTACAGCATGCTCATCGTTAAATCGCTTTCCGTATAGGGCTATTTTCATTTTTCTCTTGCGGGTGAAGAACGGTCTAAAAGTACGATGCCCCGAAGTGCAATTTGCAGTCGGGGCATCATCTTATCGAAAGAAAAATGTTCGTCAGATATTGAGGTATCTCATCAGCTCTTCGTAGCGTTTCTTAAGATCCTCGGTGAATTCGGCTTCCTGGTAGCTGGCTTTTACATCGTAACTAAATCGCTCAAAGCTCTGCAGGATCGGATTTACATCGGGTTGATTTATTTTCAGATTGACCTCTATTTTGCCATTTTCTCCCTGGCTCACAGATGTGCTAAGGATTTTTGCGTCATTCTCCTCGATGATTCGGGCTATTTGTTGCAGGCTGTAATCCTTTTCCCACATTTCCAGAACGATGATACCACCGCGCTGAGAAGCACCCTGCATCTCACTCATTTTCTCCACCAGATCTTCAAGAGTAACAGCACCCAGGTAATTGTTCTCTGTATCTACTACTGGCACAAGAGTAAGATGTTGTTCGCTTGCAGCCTTTAGAATTTCGAGAATATGAACTCCGGGCGCCACACTGGATTTTACCAGTTGTAGACCATTGTCTATATCATGAGTTGTGATTTCATCTACAGAAAGTAGTGTTGTTTCGGAGATCAGCCCGAGGTATTTCCCGTTTTCCAGAACGGGCAGATGGCACACCCGGAACTCATCCATGAGGTTCAGAGCGTTGATCGGATCATCCTGTGCACTTAGCACTGGCAAATCCGTCTTCAGGAGGTTTTGAGCTGTAATCATTAACAGGGGTATTTTTGTCCTTGTCTGTTTTACAATCATCGGGCAATAACCCCGAAAAAATCTTTTACAAACACGATTACTTATTCTAACTAAATAATCGGGCCAAATGTTGCAACCTGACAGAAGTGCAGAGCATTAACAAACGTCGATTTTTGCACATGAGAAGCATGACAAAGAGGTAGAAGAGGAGAAGAAAAAATCAAACGAACTGATAATCAGCCCTGTGACGCAAAGAAGGTCGCGTTTGAAATGACATTGAGGTAGTTTTGAATAGCCTGAGGCATACTGCCGTCAAAGGCACCGCCCAAAACCCAATATTGATAACCACCTGCTTCGGTTTTATACTCCAGATAGAAATTCTGGCCAAATTGATTCTGATTTCCAACCTCGCCATTGGGCATTTCTAAAAGTTCCTCTGGTATTGGGTTGGCTTCAAAAAGGTCCATTACAGTTTGATAGCTGTTGACAGAAAGTTGATTAGAATATGTGCCTGAATAAGAAGAAATGCCATCGGGCTCAGTGTCATTTACATCCTCTTTAAGGCCCATGGCATCGGCCTTGTAGAGCTCAATGCATGTTTCGTTTCCAGAACAAGCGTTAGGAGAGAAAAAAGTACCGAAGACAATGAATTCGGGATAATCCTTGCTAGTCGTAATATCATCTTCCTTCACACACGAAGTACTGAAAAGCAAAAGACACGAAAACAACAGTGCCCAGTTTGTCGAGATGTTTTTATTCATAGCTAAGAGATGTAAAAAGCAGTGCGTCGAAATCGACGCACTGCACTATTTTAAAGAGAAATATTATTCCTGAAAAACAAATGGATCAGCGAATTTCTCCTGACGGATTACGCTGTCATCTGTGAGGGTTTTAAGAAATGCGATTAGCGCCTGCTTTTCAGCTGCATTGAGGTTCATACGAAGAGGCTGAACACCATTGCCGCCGTTCTGACCATCACCCTCCTCTCCCTGAAAGATTCCACCACCATTCCAGCCTTCACGAAGCTGAAATGCCAATTGTTCATGAGGTTGAATGCCACTGTTGTAAAATTCAATAACATCCTCAAGTGTTGCGAAGCGACCGTCGTGCATATAAGGAGCAGACAAAGCCACATTGCGCAAAGTAGGAACCTTAAACCAACCATCAAATGGTTTGCCGGTATTCCAGTCAACTCCTGGTGTGCCATCATCGGCGTAATCTTCGTCCAGACCGATATTCTGGATCATGGAACCCCATCCGCCGTGGAAATTATCACCGCCATGGCATTGTGCGCATGGAAGATCATTCATGAAAAGTTGGCGTCCAAGATTTTCCTCAGCCGTGAAGCTGGCAAAACCAGAAGTAGCACCTTCGTCAAATTTGGAAGTAGGACTGATCATAGAACCTACGAAATGAGACAATGCTTCACCAATGCGTGAGGAGTTGATATCACCTGTGCCAAATGCTGCAGTGAAAAGATCATTGTAATAAGGAAGGCTTTTCACTTTAGCCACCATGTATTCTGGTTCTTCCAATCCCATCTCCACGTGGTTGGCAATTGGCTGTGTAACCATGGCGCTGAGATTGCTTTCGCGCATATCCCAGAAGTATGAAGATTGTGTGCCCGGATTCACAATAGGAGGTACGTTACGACTTGTCATACCACCATTAAAACCGGCGTTAAAACGGTCGTTGGTTGCAAATGCCTTTGACTGACTGTGGCATGTACCACAACTGGTGCTGTTGTTTACAGACAATTGTGTTTCGTAGAACAATACGCGGCCAAGACTGGCTTTGGCATCATTTACAACGATGCTTCCAAAGGGATTCATCATCGAGGTGCCAGTTGGAACCTCACTGTACTTGAAGGGCTCAGATGGCAATACCGGAACACGAGCTCCTGTAGCCATAGTGCTTTCCTTCGTGCAGGCATGGAAGGCCACGACAGCGATCGATGCGAGAGCGAGAATTGAAATTTTACTTTTCATGTTGAAGGATGTTAAGAGGTAAATTAAAATCGTAATATAAAAAACAATGAAGTTGGTGCATCTATTCTGAATCCGCCGGTTTTTGTTTTTTGCTCATCATTAAATTCGGGGAATTGTGTGTTTTCTTCTTTTTCTACGCCTTCTGAATAAGAGAATTTGGCCAATAACTCAGTGCCAAGACTGAAGTTTGGTGTAACGTGCAATTGCAAAAACAGAAATGGAGACAACCCATATTCATTAAAAGCAGAAGTAACAGTAGAAACTTCTTCGTTGCCAAAAAAGCCAACTGTAGTGGTTTCGCTGACGTTTCCATCGCGCATAAAGTATAAATCTGCTCCATACTTAAGCGAAAACCGCTTCGATATGTCTTTATACAAAACCAACCCGCCACGTGCTGCCAGGACAGTTGATTTGAATCGGATTTTGGGTTCTGTATTGTCATCATCTGGTTGTTCGAGTCTGTTGGTCGAAACAACGCCCAATCCAAGACGAAAACCAATTCGGTCCAATCTCCTTTCGGCGGTGAGCATATAGGGGCTGATGATATCGTTGTCGTCGCTATTAAAATCGAGGTATTGACTTACAAAAGGCGTTGCGTTGAGACCGATTTCAAAAAAAGAATTCGACTCTTGAGCTTTGGCAGAGAAACCAAATGCCGCAAAACAAATTGAAAGAAAGAGGGCTTTTTTCATAAACTGGTAAAAGGTGCCTAAAGATTCGTGATGTAAAGATGAGACACTTTGATGACAAAATGCGTTGCCTCAACACAAAAATCTGTTGATTATTACAGTTCTAAGAAAAAAGGCGGCCTGATAAGTCAGCCTTATTTGCCCAGAATATAATGCTCCAGGGCCATGCTCATGCTTGGTGCCTTGGGCGTGGGAGCCATGAGATCTATTCTCAATTTGGCATCTTCCACCGCTTTGGCGGTTGTGGGTCCAAACACGGCAATTTTGGTAGTTTCCTGTTTAAAATCGGGGAAATTCTTGAAAAGCGACTCAATATCCGCCGGCGAAAAGAATATAAGCATGTCGTATTTCACGTCTGCCAGATCGCTTAGGTCGCTGCACACTGTTTTGTACATCATGGCCTTGCTGAATTTGATTTTCTCCTTTTTCAGCGTATCGGGGATACTGGGTTTCAGGATATCAGAACAAGGCAGTAAAAAGCGCTCATCGGAGTGTTTTTTGATTTGCACCATCAATTCCTGAAAAGTGCTGTGACCAAAAAATATTTTCCTTTTTCGAAATTGAATATAGTTCTGAAGGTAATAGGCAATGGCCTCCGACATGCAAAAATACTTCATGGTTTCCGGGATGGAAAGGCGCATTTCTTTGGCTATGCGGAAATAATGATCCACAGCATTTCGGCTGGTGAAGATGACAGCGCCATGTTCGAGGATATCTACGCGGTCCTGGCGAAAATCCAGTGCAGATACTCCTTCCACGTGAATGAACGGTCTGTAATCTATCTTGAGCTTATGTTTTTTGGCCAGCTCGGCGTATGGATTCTTATCGGTACCAGGTTCCTGCTGGGTGATCAGAATAGTCTTGATCTTCTCTGCCATAAGCGGTTAATCGGTGAAGGAGTTCGGTTAATGACTCAAAACAGTGTTAGTGGCTCAGAGCTTTCACACAAACTATGATGGGCAAAATTTCGAGCGTGCAAATGTAGAAAAAGATATAGAATACTGGTATACCTTCTGAAGCAGCATTTACAAGGCCTCTTCCCATCCGGTAAATAATCATCAAACCGAATATCAGCGCGGCCGACAGAAGGAATGGTTCGATATGAAGTTTTGGCAGGTAGGCCAAAAGTGCACTTACGGGCAGCAGAAAAATGCCAATTCCCCGGTTCATGAGGAAGATATTGTACTCATATTCGGTAAGTCCAAAATCACCATCGCCAAGAATCTGAACCGCCCTTATTCCCACGATTTTAATACCATAGGCCACAACAACGCAAGCCAGAAGCAACAAGTAGAGCAAAAACCCGCTCAGGCCGAAGGGGTGTAGTTCGAAGAACTTCAGGGTAAGAAAGAGAATGAGTGAAGTCTGGAGGTAAAAGGAAATATTGAATAGCAGATTGGCCCTTGGAGTATTGGGTTCTTCGCGAATGGCCTGGCGTAGGATCCGGATATTCCACATACTGCTCCAAAGGCGAGAAATACGCAGCGGATAATTGGAACGGGTGTAGGCCAACGTCGCCAGACTGAAGATAAAGATGAGGATCATCCAGTCTTCAGATAGATTGACGGCGGGTCTGGGAACCAGTTCATTCATGGGCACAAAACAACTTGAGCGAACGCCGTTAAAACGCTGTGATGAGAAAATTTTCCAACACGAGAAACGAACAATTCGGGAAATGACAGAAACCGATTAGCGGATCATTTTCAGAAAATTCACTTCGGTATCCGAAAGGTGACGGAAACGTCCTCTGCCAAGGTCTTTTTTGGTAAGTCCGGCAAACATGACGCGGTCCAGCTTCTTCACGGTATAGCCATAGTGCTCGAAAATGCGGCGTACAATGCGGTTTTTTCCGGAGTGAATCCGAATGCCTACGTGGCGGGGATCATCGTTTACAAAACTGATTTCGTCTGCTTTGATCAATCCATCCTCGAGTTTTATTCCTTCGCGAATGGCATCCAAATGGGCTCCATTCACTTTTTCGACGGTTTCGACATGGTAAAGTTTCGAAAATTCGTGTTTGGGATGCGTGAGGCGTTTGGCAAGGTCGCCGTCGTTGGTAAACAGCAGCAAACCCGTAGTCTGGCGATCAAGTCTGCCCACAGGATAGATGCGTTCTTTGCACGCACTTTCTACCAGCGACATCACGGTTTTGCGATCACCGGGATCATCCATGGTGGTGATAAAATCCTTGGGTTTATTAAGCAACACATATCGGAAGGGCTCTGGTTTGAGCGAGCGATCATCATAGCGAACCACATCCTTGCGCGGATCCACCTTTATTCCAAGCTCGGTTACTACCTTGCCATTCACAGTTACCAGACCAAGTTCAATGAGTTTATCAGCATCGCGGCGACTGGCAATACCGGCATTCGACAAAAACTTATTGAGTCTTATTGTGCCATCGGTACTGCGCTTTTCGACCGGAGCTGTGCCACGAAGCGGACGTTTAAAGCGAGGTTTATCTTTAGCTGGAAACGCCGGTTTTTCGCGTTCTGGTTTGCCGTATTTCTTCTCAAAAGAAGATTTTTCCCGGGGTTTTGGTTTTTCGAAGCGCGGTTTATCGGCAACAAAGCGTTTTCCACCGCGTGTTCCTGAGCTGCGTTCGTCAGATTCTGCTGAAGAGGTCCGTTTTGGGCGACCACCCGCTGGCTTGTCAGAAGGTTTTGGGCGCCCGGTTGCAGGGCGGCCACTGGTTGGCTTCGGGCCACTGAACTTCCTTTCTGATTTACCCCCTGCGGATTTCAGAACTCTTTTTTTCCCTTTGTTTGAATCGTCGCTTTTACGGCCTGGCATGTTGCTGAAGTATTAAAATAAAGGGACAAAAGTACACCTTCTAGGCCATGGGATAGAAAGCTTCTTCAATATGCAGCAATGTAGAAGTATTTCCTTCCTGAATAATGGAGATAATATCGAATCGGGGTTCTTTGTTGTGATCCTTCTCTTTGATATACGCATCAGCACCCAGGCAAATCCGTTTTCGTTTGCCCGCCTTCACTGCTTCCCAGGGCTCGCCGTATACATTGCTATACCTTTTTTTGACTTCTACAAATACAATGTGTGTTTCATTTTCGGCAATGATGTCGATTTCATATCGGGTGTAACGCCATTTTTGTTCTACAATGGTGTAACCGATGCTTCGAAGAAAAGCCGCAGCTTCTTCTTCGCCATTGTCGCCTTTTTCTTTGGTGGTTTTTTCTTTTGACATGGAGAGAGAGTTTGAGTACCACAAATATATCCATCTTTGTGCATGGCAATTGTCCCAACAAAATGAAGTCACGTTCAATCCATTTTATGCGCGATTCAGTAAATTCTTTCGGAATAATTCTATCGCTCGTTGTGACTTTTTTGTTTGCTCTGATTTCTTCTGCACAAGACACTGAGACCAAACAACACAGCTTTTCTACCCGAAATCGCACGTTGTTTATTACGTGGGGTTACAACCGTGCATACTACAATAAAAGCGATATCCACTTTAAAGGTGATGGTTACGACTTCACCTTACACAATGCACGTGCCGATGATATGCCGGAGAAATTTGATCCGGGTGTTTATTTCAATCCGACACAACTCACCGTGCCGCAATTCAATTTCAGATTGGGTTATTACTTCAAAGAAAATCTGGCACTTTCCATAGGATGGGATCATATGAAGTACAAACTTACTTCGACGCAGTTGGTAGAAATAGATGGATACATCGATGAGGAGAAATATGCCAACGAAGAATACACTGGCACTTTTGCACACAATTACATTTTGTACACGCCCCGATTCATGGATTACCATCACAGCGATGGATTTAATTTTATTCGTGTTGCGTTAGAGAAACGAATGCCTTTTTATACGACTCGCAACAATATCTTTACTGCTGCATTCAATGGCGCCGTTTCGTTGGGAGCGGTAATGCCCTGGACAGATTTTACATTCTTTGGAGTGAGGCATCGCAACAAACCACATTTTGCAGGCTATGGCGCCAGTGTGCATGCGGGGATTCGTTTTGAAATAAA
>JBJXFC010000074.1:0-5820 GCA_046153915.1 Flavobacteriales bacterium | reverse complement strand
AATCGCGGGCATGAATTACAATGGGGAGTTGTAGCTCTTTCGCCCATTGCACCTGAATTCTAAAGGCCTTTTGCTGAATGTCGAGTGTAGTTTTGTCCCAGTACATATCCATGCCAATTTCCCCAACAGCGATGTATTTCCGGGTATTGAATTCCATGCGTATTTTCTCCAGAAGGCTCTCAAAATCAGGCTTTACATCACAAGGATGCAGGCCCATCATCGGATAACATAAATCAGGATTCTTATCAGCCATGGCATTCATTCCTGCAATACTTTCAATATCAATATTGGGAAGAAGAATCTTGTGAATTCCAGCGTCCTTTGCGCGTTTCAGCATCTCGTCGCGATCAGCATCGAATTGAGAAAGGTAGAGGTGAGAATGGGTATCGATTAGCATTTCGCCGCGAAGCTAAGTCCTGTTTGTAAGGCCTCCATCAGGATTCAAAGAAAAATGAATTTTCAGGTGAACCTTTGAATTACTTCGTCGTTTAGATGTTCTCAAAAAAAAGTGGCGTAATGATAACAAGGATCATTGTAAAGGCTGATTGCACAACTATCTTGCGCCCGAATTAAATGAAATCCATCCAACCCAGATGAGCGAAACCGCAAAACTGATACTCGACGGCAAAGAATACGAATTGCCAGTCTACACAGGAACAGAAAACGAAAAAGCAATTGACATCGGAAAACTGCTGGACCAGACAGGGTATATCACCCTTGATAGTGGTTACAAAAATACCGGTTCCACCAAAAGTGCCATAACCTTCCTTGATGGAGACAATGGAATATTGTGGTACCGTGGTTATCCCATCGAACAATTATCAGAATACGCCTCGTTCATCGAAGTGGCCTATCTGTTGATTTATGGCGAACTGCCTACAGCGAAGGAATTGGAATATTTCCAGGGAAGTATTACCCAACACACACTCGTGCACGAAGACATGAAGCGCTTTTACGAAGCGTATCCAACAGGAGCACATCCAATGGGCGTATTGTCTTCAATGATCGCCAGTATGTCTACGTTTTATCCGGAAGCACAAAATCCCAATCGTCCGTTTAAGGACATTGAATTGACGATGCACCGTTTGTTGGCCAAGATGCCAACGTTGGCTGCCCAGGCTCATAAAGTGAGCAGTGGTCACCCCATTATGTACCCGAAAAATGCCTACACGTATACGCAGAATTTTCTGCACATGATGTTTGCCCTGCCTACCGAAGACTATGTTATTGACCCCGTAATTGACGATGCGTTGAACAAATTGCTGATTTTGCATGCTGATCACGAACAAAACTGTTCGACATCAACTGTGCGCATCGTTGGTTCGTCACAAAGTAATTTGTACTCATCTATTGCGGCAGGTATTGCAGCACTTTGGGGGCCACTTCACGGTGGTGCCAATCAGGCTGTAATTGAAATGCTGGAGCGCATCAAAGCCGATGGTGGTGATGTAGAGAAATGGGTAAACAAAGCGAAGGACAAAACGGATTCGTTCCGTCTGATGGGCTTCGGTCACCGCGTTTACAAAAACTTTGACCCACGAGCTAAAATCATCAAAAAAGCCTGCGACGATGTGTTGAATCGCCTTGGAATCCACGATCCTGTTTTGGATATCGCCAAAAAACTGGAAGAAGTTGCGCTTAAGGATGAATATTTTATCGAGCGCAAGTTGTATCCAAACGTCGACTTTTACTCAGGCATTATCTACCGCGCCATTGGCATTCCGACAGAAATGTTTACGGTGATGTTTGCCTTAGGACGCCTGCCAGGATGGGTAGCACAATGGAAAGAAATGATCGAACAGGGAGAACCAATTGGTCGTCCGCGTCAGATTTACACAGGCATGAACAAGCGTGATTACATGCCAATGCCATTGAGATAAGATAATTTGAATTAGATAAATACCAGGGCGAATTATTTTCGCCCTGTTTTATTTTAAAACCATTTAGAATAATAGTTAGTTGAGTTTTCCCGTCACCCATTTTCCGCAGGAAATCTTAATTCCTTAACTTCTTAATGGTGAAAAAAAGCGCCGGCGGCGCCACAAGAAAAATGAGTTTTTCATGTGTAAGATTGTATATAAAAAAAGGTAGAAAGAAAACACAATAGGTATCCTTTTCATAAAACCATGAGCAACAACGGAACAGTTACAGTAGACCGCAAAGACGGTATCGCCACCATCACCTTTTTTCATCCACAAAGCAATTCACTGCCCGGCAGTTTGCTTCGTTTATTGGGTGATACCATTGCAGAGGAAGGAAAGAATGCGGAGAGCAAAGTCATTATTCTTCGCAGCGAAGGCGACAAGGCATTTTGCGCCGGAGCGAGTTTCGATGAGTTGATGGCCATTAGTGATATGGAAGGAGGAAAAACAT
This sequence comes from Flavobacteriales bacterium, assembly GCA_046153915.1. Lineage (GTDB taxonomy): Bacteria > Bacteroidota > Bacteroidia > Flavobacteriales_D > Sanyastnellaceae > JANNVZ01. Next base: position 3,447 of record JBJXFC010000074.1, on the reverse strand, counting down.
TCTTCAGTGGATTTGCCCATGTTATTAATTCCATGCGCAAATCTCCGAAGCTCATCCTTGGCCGCGTTCAGAACAAAGCAGTGGGCGGTGGAGTAGGACTAGCCTCGTCCGTAGATTATTGTTTCGCGACGTCCAAAGCGTCAGTGAAATTGAGCGAACTGGCCGTGGGCATTGGTCCGTTTGTCGTAGGTCCGGCAGTAGAACGCAAAGTGGGTTTGAGTGCCATGTCACAGATGGCCATCAATGCTTCAGAATGGCAGAGTGCGGAATGGGCGAGAGAAAAAGGATTGTACGCGGAAGTTTTCGAAACGGAAGAAGAAATGGATGCGTCAATAGCCGTGCTTGCTGCAAAACTCGCGGCATCAAGTCCGGAAGCCATGCAGGAGTTAAAGAAAATATTCTGGCGTGGCACCGAAGATTGGGATACGTTGTTATCAGAACGTGCCGGCATCAGCGGCAGATTGGTATTATCGGATTTCACGCGCAATGCGATCAGCGCGTTTAAGTCGCGGTAGACGTATCGCGTACAGCGATATGCGTATAGCGATACAGCACTATTGCAGATTGAGGGCATTTGGTATAGAAATAATTGATTTTATTCTCCTAATAGGATCTCTTCTAAAGACTTTTTCATAGTCTTTTATCTAGAGTCTTACTTCTAGAGTCTCGAGATTCCTCTCCCCGAAGACGTATTCCAAAGTCTTTTGTCTAGCGTCTTACATCAAGAGCCTAACTCAAAAAAGTCTTTTATCTAGAGTCTTACTTCTTGAGTCTAAAAAATGCCCATCTCATTTCCCTTCGCACAAACCGCATATCGCAAATCGCTGTACTCAAATCGCATTCGTTCAATACCCCACCGGCAATTGTTTCATATATTCTCCCAACGGAATATGTTCCTCAATGGTAAATGGATCGTGCATATCCACAATCCCGATTATGCGCGCAATTTTAAAATCGCGGTAATCCTTGCGCATTTGGCAATAGCCTATCAAGTGCCAACTCAGAGCATAGAAAATTAATCCAATAGGTTCTACTCGGCGTTTGCTGACTTCCTCTTTGTTGTTTTTGTAATCGATTTGAATGACACTTTTTACTGCAACAGCGTTCTGAATAATGGAGAGATATTCATAGTCTCCGATATTAAAACACTCGGGAACCTGCATGCGAATGTTTTCATTCAGCACTTCGATTTTTTCTTTTTGATGATGGCGAAGCACATTCTTCACCTTATCTAGAGCTGTGCCATAGTTCTTGCGAATGGAATTATCGCTGAAGACATTCGCAAGTGATTCTACCAGCAGTAATGCATTTGCTTCATCTGTAGTGAATGACACAGGCGGTAGAAAAAATCCTTGTACAATGCAATACCCATCTGGCGCTTCGTAGGTGATAGGAACTCCTTGTTCTATGAGCGATTTGATGTCACGATACACCGTTCGCACACTGATCTTGTATTTCTCAGCAATCTTTTCGGCAGTCACATATTTTTTGGATTGCAGAAGAAGAAGAATTCCAAACAAGCGATCGAGGCGGTTCATATCAATTGAATGGGATGATTAGATGATGTGATAATTAGATGAGCAGCCAGAAAAATTGAAAATGGAAAATTGAAAATGGAGAATGTTGAGACGGCTACAAAGGATGAAAGGTGGTACATTGGCATTGCATTATTTTGTTGTAAGTGTTTCAAAAATTCTGCGTCTCCGCGCCTCTGCGGTTAATTATAAAAGTTGCGGAGCAACAACGAATACAAAGATAGTTGCGAATTTATTTTCATCTTTGAATTTTACTATGACATAGGGTTGTCAGTGGGGGTGAATTCTTTTGCCGTCAAATAACAAACACATGAACAACACCATCATTCAACTGCTGATTTCTGAACTCGAAATGGAAGCAGCAACAACCCGTAAATTTTTGAAAATCGGTCCAAATGACAAACTCGATTGGCAACCACATGCCAAAAGTATGCGTATCAGGGCCGTTGCAACACACGTGGCCGAAATTCCGTCGTGGATTAGTCTGGGAATCAAAACCGAAGAGCTGGATATGGCACTACAACCGTATATGCCAGCAGAGATTGCAAACAATCAGGATCTGCTAGATATTTTCGAAAAAGGAATAGCTCAAGCCATAGCAGACCTCAAAGAAACAACGGATGAATTCATCTTGAATGGCACCTGGGTTATGAGAACAGGAGAACACGTTATCATCAAGCTATCGAAATATGAAACCATTCGCCATGGATTTTCGCAGCTCATTCATCACCGCGCACAAATGGGTGTCGACTTGCGTTTGTTGAATATTCCGATTCCGGGATCGTATGGTCCGAGTGCGGATGAACCGGGCAATTGATTTAATTGCATCTCTGTAGAGACGCCATGCTTGGCGTCTCCACGGAGACACTTCGTGTCTCTACTGTTTTAATTGTTTGTACGCCCTGTATTCCGGATAATTCCATTCAAGGAAAGTGTAGTTTTCCCATTTTTGAATGAATCGTTCTTTGTGTCGAGCTAATTCTCGGTTATAGGTATCTGCGTCTATCATGCGGTTGTTCCATCTGGAATAGTCTGGTGTAACCGATTTCATTTTTTCTATCATTTCAGGAGTTAACTCCAGATAGGGCAAAGCTTTGTCGCTCAACCCCAGCAAAAAGGCATTGTCAAAATGTTTGAGTTCCGTTCTGGATAGATTGTATTTGGCAATGACGATATCCCAATTGACAAAAGAAGAAATCACCAGAATGATCAATACTGAAAGACTATTCGTTCTGAAAAGATAAAATCCGGTTTTTTTCTTTTGCACTTTGATAAGTACAGTAAACAGTCCGATCAAAACGGCAGCCAGAAATATCCATACACCAATTCTTTTGTATGCCAAAGCGCAATGTTCGATGTAGCGGTAATTGCGAACACCTGCGGAGATTACTAGCAGTGCATTTTGTATCAACCATATATATGCGAGGATCTTTAACGTATTGTTGAGTTTGTAGAAATTGAGATTGGCCCGGAAATAATAAAGCACCAGTGCAATTGAAATCAGGATCGAAGTAATCAACAGATAAATCCCCTCGTGCACAGATTGAGCGTAATCCTTTTGTTCTTCAGCAGTTTTTAGCCATACGTTTTGTATGTCGAGCACATTGAGAAGTGCCAACAATAAATTCAGTGATATCAGTAGAAAAATAGCAGCTCGCAATTCGCGGCGAAGGCCGTTAAAAGGAAAATATTTTGCTTTTGTAACACGCCTGCGCTCAAGTGTTTCCCTGGCATCACGGTCATGAGTTTCCAGTTTTTTATTGCCAATTCGAAAGAGAAAAATATTGCCAACTATAATACCAATAAGCAATGTTAGTAATGCAGCCAGTTCGAAGTTTTTGAATATACGTCCTAAAAATTCCCCAAGGTTCGAAAAGAAGTCCGATACCATTTTGCCGAATTGTTGATTGGC
>JBJXFC010000064.1:0-4002 GCA_046153915.1 Flavobacteriales bacterium | reverse complement strand
GGAGAAATCGATACGCACGATATCATTATGATCTTGCTATTGTCTGCCATTGCGCTGCGATCTGCAGTATGGAATGTTTTTCAAATGATTGAAAGACATGACCATGCTGTTTTGCTATGGATAGCAGTTGCAGCTGCTGCCGGCAAAATAGCAGGAGGAGTATTGAGTGAGCGATTTGGGACGCGCAACTACAATCTCTTCGCACTTCTAACAGCACTCCCACTCCTCACGCTCCTTCGCGATTACTTTTTTGCTTTCATCACAGGTCTATTTCTGATGCAGTCTACCTTCGGACCAACCGCTCTATTGATGATGCAGCGTTTTCGGAAATCGCCTGCTGCAGGTGCTGCACATGCATTTGGAACGCCGATTTTGCTGGGTGGCATATTGTATCTAATTCCGCAGAAGTATTGGTTCTATCATTTTGGTGTGCCCGTTCTTCTTTCAATGTGCATCGTTCTACTTTGGGTTGAAAAAACAAAATCAGAAAATCGGCAGCAAAATGAAAAAAGCCGTCTCGATAAGACGGCTTTGTAATTTTTTATGTGCTTTTTCTTACAAACTAACGCCTGCAAAACACACAAGGAAAGCGAATATCATCCCACCGATAATAGTTAGCCACAGTAGAAGGTCAACCCAGAAATTCACTGTAGTATCGCCCTCGTAGAGATAAACTGCAAGCGGCGGAATAAAAATACAAAGCAGAATAAGAACAATATCTTCTACCTGTTTCGACTTATTTTGAGATTCAGCATTTCCCCGATTCTCCGAATTCAAATTTTCTTCCTGGGCTGGTTTGAATTGGGTTGTTTCTTTTGCCTCAGCGCGCTCAGTAAGCTTTTGGGTTGCGCTTTGTTTTTTGTAAACGGGTTCTTCATTCAATGTAGCAGTTGATTCATCTGCTTGCGGCACCGAAGTTGATGGCAATATCGCCAATTCTTCAGTGGCCATTTCTTCCTGCAATACGGGAGTTTCGTTAGAAGCAGTAGACTCCTGTTCAGGTTGATTGGCTTTCACTTCTTCTGCCTTTTCAACTGGTTTATTGCGGTGATTCCATTCAACGTGGTAACCCGATTGGTAATGGCGTTTTTCGATTGTGCAAGACCCGAGCGAAAGAATTATCGCAGCTATTGCGAGGAAATAAATGTTTTTCATTGATTGCTTTTTTGGTTGCAGCGAAGTAAAGAAGAAAAGTGAATTTCTTCCAAAAGAAAATAGTAACATTTTTAACGACCTATCTGATCTTCTATGCGCCATTCGGCATAGGATGTAGGTGTTTCTTCCAATCGCAGATAAACAAGATTTACAGAAGTTGGCAATGCACCTCGCAATTTATCTTTGAAATGCAACATCAGATTTTCGCAAGAAGGCTGATTCTCAAACAGAATAATTTTTTCGAAATGATCTGGCAAAAAAGCGTGGGCAGAATAAGGTGCGTCTTTGTGCAGAACCAATGCGTGATCGAATACATTGATTACATGCTCACGCGTAATTTCTTTGATCACCCCAAAATCCACTACCAAACCCTGTTGAGGATCACCCGCTGTCGCATTCACAGTACCTGATACCGTAACGAATAAATGATAGGTATGCCCATGAATATTCTTGCATGGGCCATCGTATCCAAACAACGCATGCGCCATATCGATGGTGAAAATTTTGGTGACGCGTACTATTTCTTGTGCCATGAGCTGAATTCCCTTTGAAAAAGGGGCGCAAATATCGGGAATTGCGGCGCTTTGTGGTATACTATTTCTCAAAAACCACTTCTGTGCAGGCAATTTTTTAATTTCGGAATAATTTTACACACTTTTACGTCTCAGGTTCTGCTTCGCTCTATGAAAACACTTCTACTCCCAATCGCATTGTTCATTCAGGTCAACGTCTTTTCACAGTTACCTTCTCGTATACCCGGCATTCCCATTTCGGATCGCGATTACGATGGTATGCTTGGTAATCTATATCTCATCAACACGGGCATTGCCCGCTCTGAAGCCATGGGTAAAACCACCGTTTCTGAAGGCAATTCGGCCGCTTATGCATTGTTCAATCCTGCGTTGTTGGGCACAGTCAAAAACTACGAAGTTCAATATGGATTTATGCAGCCGTTGAACCTTGATCACCCCGGCAAATACTTAAATGTACTTCTCGCAGGACGAATATCAAATCGGTTGGTCTGCAGCGCTTCCTATGTGCGTTTGGAACATGAAAAAATGTTTGAACACAATTTTGAGACTTTTACTTCCATTGAAGTTTTACCAGCAGACGATCGCATGAATCTCACTGCGGATTATACTTTGATAAACGCCTCTTCACATAAGCTGGACGCCGGATTTGGGCTTAACCATTCCAGGTACTATTACAGCGATAGCGTAAGTTATGGTGGATTTCATTTCGATGTGGGCCTCCTCTACCGCTTCACACCGGATAGCGTCAATAAGATTTCGTTTGGTGTAAGCGGAAACAATCTGACGAATCAAAAAATCAAATACAAAGGAAGTCGCGAAAATCAGGAAGCATTTGGACAAATGCCACAAACCCTGCGTTTTGGAATGTCCTACACTATCACACCTCCTTTGCCACTTGTAGAAAAGAAATACAAACCAATACAAGCTACATTTACGATCGAATTAAATGAGTTGATTAATAGTCAATCTTTCACTATGTGGAAAGGCGGATTTGAATTAAAAGTAGTAGAAATTATCTGTCTTCGCGCCGGACATTTTGATGGTGACTGGGCCATGATTCGGGATGGTTTCATCTATCCCGAATATACGGAATTTGAACAATTCACCTTTGGCTTGGGACTGGAAATTCCGTTCAGAAAATTGATTAGCCCGCAAATACCACTCCTGTTCGGTGTTGATTTTGCGAGGCTTTCGCGTTATAGTGGCAATGCCGCAGGAATCGGACAGCCTAATGGGGGTCCGACCTACAATTTGTTCAATATGCGGCTGGCAATGGATCTTAATAAGTAAATTCCTGATACTAAAAGAAAGATAGAAACGTTGTTGCCATGAATTTTTCTAAAACCTTACCATGAAATACCTCTTTGCTTTTGCACTTATCGCCTATGTGAATGGTGCATTTCTCCGCGCCCAACTCACCTCTTCCACTACAGCCGAGCTGCTTCAGCCACACGAATACGGCGGGGCAATGGGAGAACTTTTTCTCTACAATCAAGGCATTGCCCGCTCAGAAGCCATGGGAAAAACATCTGTGGCAGAGGGCAACTCCATTGTCTACAGTCTTTACAATCCCGCATTATTGAGTTCATTAAAAAACTTTGAAGTGCAGGCCGGTATGATGCAGCCGAATTCAATTTATGACGACGGTTTTAATATGAATTTCAGTGCAGGAATGCGCTACGGCCCCCGTTTGACAAGTAGTTTTACTTTTCAAAGATTGCGTTCAGAAGAATTTAGATTTACAGACGAACTCGGTAACGTTGTATCCACCTTCCGCCCTTTGGACACGCGTGTAAATTTATCTACCGCTTATACCATCGTAGATCAACCGCATCATAAACTGGCCGCTGGAGCAGGTGTCAATTATGTGTCGTCTGTGCTATACACTCCAATTAAATACGCCGGCGCAACCGTTGATCTCGGAATCAATTACCGCACAGAGATTGATTCAATCCATCATTTTGCAATTGGGATCAGCGCAAACAATCTAACGAATCAAAGAATCTGGCTCATCGACGAAGCAACAGGTGCAGAGCGCGTTTTTACACTTCCACAAGTGCTCCGCAGTGGAATTTCGTATTCCTACAAACCAACCTGGACTGCTACAAAAAAGCAATTAAAAATCATTGAAACCACGATCCACGGCCAATTTGATGAGTTGATAAATAGCGCTTACTTCTCAACCTGGAAAGCGGGAATTGAAATTAAACTTCTTGAGACACTATGCATTCGGGGAGGCTACTACAAAGGCAATGGGGCCTTATTAACCGGACATTATGCCTTTACCGGCACTGATTATTATGATCGTTACGAA
>JBJXFC010000036.1:0-4756 GCA_046153915.1 Flavobacteriales bacterium | reverse complement strand
GGGAAATCGCCGCATTACTTCAAGCTGGTATATCACACAAAAATATTTGCAGTTTTTAAAACCAGGCGGACGAATTCACATCAAACACGACAATCCCTTGATCTACCAACTCGCACTGGAAGAATTGGAGGCGCTGCCATTCGTGATTGAAACGCATACAGCTGATGTTTATGGTGCGTATTTAAAAACACAATCCACAGATTGGCAGGAAATTTTGGCCATTCGCACTTACTACGAACAAATGTGGCTGGATGAGGGGAAGAAGATTACGTATACAAGATTTAGAACAAGGGAAAACCCTAAACTTAATCGTGTCCTATAAAACTGGAATTGAAAATATAGCTTATGAAATTCATGCAATTCCTTGAATTCACTGAAAATTTTCGTAAATTGGCATATTGAAAAAGAAGAAAGAAATAGGATTGGATTTTGAGGTTGACAAGTTAACCAACAGTATTGAAAATGCCAGAACAGGCGACAGTTTTCCTACAGAGGTATCCATTCTCAATGAGCAAGATTTGGTTAAAATTCGAATCAAATCTGATTGGCAATTCGACTGGTTGTCAGAATACCGTTCGCCGCAGAAAGAAGTCTTTAAGCTTACAATCATTCATAATCCGCGCATAATCCAGGGTTTGATTAGTTTAGAAGATAAAAGAGATCATGTTTTTATGCACCTCGTTGAAAGTGCGGCATTTAATAAAGGCAAAGAAAAAGTTTATATTGGTGTCCCTGGAAATTTGGTTGCCTTTGCGTGCAAGAGATCGTTTCAAATGGGACATGATGGCAATGTTGCGTTTATTTCAAAAACGAAACTTATTGAACACTACATAGTATCACTTGGTGCTAAACATGTTGGTGGTCGTTTGATGGTTTTGGATGGAAATAGCGCTTTGAGATTAATCAACAAGTACTTTCCAAATGAATAAAGAGAAGAAAAAAAAAATCGAGCTAGATGTAGACTTTATTGGCAGTCAGGAGCCACTAACTGTCGAAGAACAGAATTCTCTTTCGGAGTATTTCAATTCAATAAAAAGTCGTAGAAAAAAACTTCAAAAGTTGACATCTCTGAAAAGGTACTCTAAATCTCAAAAGGCGATTTAACCGAAAGATGGATTATTCACTTTGAATTGAACTTGGCAGTGTATCAGGAGAGCGATGATTCTTTGGATTAGACCCTTAAGTTCGCACCACTATTTAATCTCATAATATATGAAAATCATCTGCATCGGCCGAAATTATTCAGAGCATGCCAAAGAACTTGGAAATGCTGTGCCAACAGAACCCGTGTTTTTCTGCAAGCCAGATTCTGCCATTCTTCCAAAAGGCAATCCACTTTATATACCTGAATGGACTAACGATTTGCACTACGAAGTGGAATTGATTGTGCGCATTGATCGTTTGGGAAAAAGCATCGCCAAAGAATTTGCACCGCGTTATTACACCGAAATCGGATTGGGAATTGACTTTACAGCGCGTGATGTGCAGGATGAATTAAAGAAAAAAAGTTTGCCCTGGGAGAAAGCCAAAGGGTTTGATGGAAGTGCCGTCATTTCGCAGGATTTTATTCCAGTCACAGAATTGGGTGATCTCAAAAACCTGGAATTTTCTTTGAAGAAGAATGGTGATGTTGTTCAATCTGGAAACAGCGCTGATATGATCTTTGACTTTGATTCCATCATCGAATATGTTTCGAAATTTATGACCCTCAAAATCGGTGATTTTATTTTTACCGGCACCCCATCAGGCGTTGGGCCAGTAAAGATCGGCGATGAACTTGAAGGATTTTTAGGAGGGAAATCGATGTTCCGGGTGAAAATTAAGTAGAGATTGTTACTTCGTTTTTTTACCACACATGAAGCAGAACTCCTTGCAGTCGTTCGCTACATGCCATAAGAGGCTCAGAAGACGCAGAGAAGTCGCAGAGATTATACTACTAAACCATTGTCCGGAGTTATTCAAATACAATGCATCCATCGAAGAAGAATGCAATTCAGCACATTAGACACATTAGCACATTATTTCACTTCTTCGAGTTCGATTATTTCTCAGCCATCAAGCGCATATCGATCAGTGTAAGGAGCTAATTATCCCATCATCCCATTTTCTAATTATCCCATTATCCTAGTATTTCACCAGGTAATAAAACAACTTCACCACCTCATTATTCGCCATGATTAATCCTTCTTCGGTTTTCCACCAATTCTCAATAGAGTATTCTTCGGCATTGGCGCCGTGGTAGTGAACTGTGATTCCAGCTTCATTAAAGAGATCATCAAAAACCCATTTTACTCTGCGCATGTGAAACTGACTGCTTACAACCGTGATATCGGTATAGCCTTTCGATTTGCAATGTTCCAGGATCTCGTATGATTCATCCATTGTGCTGCGACTGCCTTCCAGAATAGCAATTTTTTCTGAAGGAACACTTTTGTTTTGCATGATATGCCGTGTAAGTTCTGCTTCACTCATCAAGGTATCAAGCAAGGCACGAATCTGATAGGGAAAATTTCCTCCGGTACAAACAAATTGTTGATTGGGGAACTTTCCATAGATATCCACTCCTTCTTTGCCGCGTTCGTAGCTGTTTCCCCCAAGAATAAAACAGGCTTGTGTTTGGGTGAGCGGATTGCTGGCATCAAGCCAATTGCCCAGACCTTTTAAAATCGGACTGCGGAATAAAAACAGGAGTGTGAAAAACGAAAACAGGTACACAATTCTGCGAACCCATTTCTTTGTCCACAACTGCTTGATCTTAGACATATTTGATCCAGGGCGCACCCAGCTTTTCGATTTTCATTTTTGCATCTGCCATGCCTACATTGGCCAATGCATTGCGCGCATTGAGAAGGCCTTGTTCATCGGCATTGTAGTTGTAATTCCAATGGGTATCACGCAGCCATTTGCGCGCTTCCTGTAAACTCATGTCGAAACGTTTACCCAGGTGTATCACACTCGAATTGTCTTGCTTAAAACCAATGCATTCAGCATTCATCAATTTTAAAACAGATTGTATCGCATCTTTTTTGGTCTTCAAAGCCTGATCGCTAACCACGATCAAAAATCCACTCCACGGAGCACTAAACTCGCCGATGAGGTTGGCAATTCCCTGTTTCACGAATGGACGTGTCATGAACTTTTCCCAATAGAAATACTGCGACTCATTGCGAGCAAGTGATTCCATAGCGCCATGCAAACTGTTCACTACCACAAATTGATTGTCTTCAATTGGGGTGCCCCGCTGCTCTGCATGAATCATGGCCATCAGGTGTGATCCGCTTCCAAAGCGGGAAATGGCATAGTTGAGTTTTTTCTTCGAATCGATAGAAAGTACGCGCGAATTTGCTCCTGTATAAATGCCCCAGACCAATGGTGTTTCTATGTAGACCTTGGCAAGCTTGGCCTTTAATCCCTGATGCACCGCACTCACAAATCCTTCTGTGAGCAATACTGCCATGTCCAATTCGCCAAGTGATAATGCTTTGGTCATTGCACCTGTTCCGCCAGCATAAACTGTCCAGGCAAGATCAATGCCTTCGTTGGAAAATATGTCGCGCTCTGCTGCCATTTGCCACGGCAGATTGAAGTGTTCCGGAACACCGCCAATGCGAATATGTGTCGATTTTGTGGATGCCATGTTTCAATTAATACGTGCCCGCTCGTTTGCGAAGAAGCCATTCAGTGCCCAACAACAAAATCAATAATGCAAGTATCCATTTGTAGTTGATGAGATCATCCAATTGTTTGTTCTCATACGAAACCGATACGATGCCTTTTTTATTTCGAATCATATCAGCCAATGCATTCATTCCGGATGGATACACCATTTCGCCCTGGTTGTCGTGTGCAAACTGATACAATAAACGGTGATCTGCAACGGTATTCACAGATTCAAGTTGCAATGCACTCACGCTGAACTCTCCTTTTTCGGTGAGGTTTCCCGTATCTCCCATCACATTGGATTCATAGCTATAATGTCCTACAGGAAGTTGTCCAGCCTGCAATCTGTATGAACTTCCGTTCGGAGAGAATGTGTAATTGAATTCTTCGCCTGATTCGTTGCGAATACGCATCTTCACTTCGCGATCTGTAATGGCTTCGTAACTCTGGTTGTACAATTCTGCATTAAAAATTACTGCTTCGTTTTCGAGGTAATCGTTGTTGCCTTTAATGCGGAACAAACTTCGGTCTTCTTTGCTGGCGAGGTATTGCACAATCTTCGTGAAAAAATTGTTGAAGTAATCATGCGTTTCAAATTGAGCGAAGGATGTGAATCGCCATCTCCAGATGCCTTCACCGGCAATAAGTCCAACTTTGTTGTTGTCGCCAGTTTTGTTGAAAGAGATCAACGGGTTATTCGTTTTTATTTGTCCAACTTGTTGGTGAATCAAAGTGGAAACTCCCGGACTGAATGAAAAGTCTCCAAAAGGAACGGCCATCGGTGGCATGGTGTTAAAAATGCCTTTCACTTCTTCATCCATAGTAAAAAGCGTAAATCCTTCTGCATAGCTTCCGCCTACATCCGTATTGCTGTTGCGGAAATACTCGAGAGCATATCCCAACTTTAAATCATTGAAAGCGCGAAAATCTGTTTGTGCACCCCAAACAAAAAGTGATGGAATATTCGCTTCGAGTGTATTCTGTATGATGCTTTGTCCATTGCCGCCGATACCAGGCAATTGATGAAAAATAATGAGACTGTAATCTCCGATCTTGCCGGTAAAATCGCCCACGAGTTTTACATCGACATTGTAAC
>JBJXFC010000023.1:0-8878 GCA_046153915.1 Flavobacteriales bacterium | reverse complement strand
CTCGTCAAACGATTACGATAGATGGTGCCTCCATCGAAGTTTCTGAGAAAGCTATGAATAGCAAAGAAATCGTGCGCGTAAGGTCTCTCCACACCTATGATATGCCAACCCTGCCAACGGATATAGTCAATGTAAGTGTCAACGGTGCTGGTTATAGGTTTTTACCGGATAACACCATTTTTAATACAGATCTTACCATTAAAATCGGGTATGACCAGTGTTTGATTCCCGATGGATACACGTGTCACGATATTGTGACCATGTACTATGACGTAAACGAACGTTCATGGAAAAAAGTGAGGAAAGACTCCGTAGATGTCGATACAAAGTCCATCATTTCGAAAACCAACCACTTCACTGATTATATCAATGGCATAATTAAAGTTCCGGAGAACCCCGAAACCGCAGGCTACACTCCCAATACATTCAATGACTACAAGGTGGGGGATGTGTCATCACAAATTCCTTCATTGAGTATTCCTTCAGCAAATACATCCGGTTCACTTTCCACAACGTTTCCTATAAAAATACCGCAAGGCAGACAGGGAATGCAACCACAACTATCCATCAACTATTCAAGCGAAAGTCAGGGAGGTTGGCTAGGGCAAGGTTGGGATATGCCGATATCATCGATTTCAGTTGACACACGTTGGGGTGTTCCAAGATATATGGACAACGTAGAGAGTGAAACATATCTCCTGGACGGAGCACAATTGATCGGATATGATGATGGAGCACTTGCACACAGAGAATTTGTTCCACAAACCAATGAAACAAAGAGATTCAGAAGAAGAATCGAAGGCAACTTCGGAAAAATAGAACGATTTGGAAATGACCCATCAAATTACAGATGGATTGTAACCGGTAAAGACGGAACCAAATATTACTACGGAGGTGTAGAAGATCTTGATATGGCGGCTGTTTTGCAGCAGCCCGGGACTGGCAACATTGCCAAATGGTGCCTTGTTAGAGTGATGGATTCCAACGGGAACACAATCAACTATAGCTACAACATCTTAACACATGACGGGGTTGTTAACGGTCAAACAGGAAAGCAGATATATCTGGAGGAGATCAACTACACAGGATACAATGATGAGCCGGGAAAATACACTGTGAAATTTCTACTAAACGACGCAGGCAATAATCCAACTCCAAGACAAGATATCAAAGTATCCTGCAATTATGGATTAAAGGTAGTGGAACCCTATCGCCTTGATCGCATCGTGATTTCATTTTTAGACCAAAAAATTCGCACTTACGATATCGAGTATTTGTATGGTGCTTATTCCAAATCTTTGGTAAAGCATATCGCTGAATTGGATCAGGATGGAAACGAGTTCTATCGATGGAAAATGGAATACTATGATGAGGTGCGGAATGATGATGGGGATTACATACAGTTTGATGATGAGTTTACTGAAATCGATTGCCAGAATGATAACATAGATCACACATTGATTAGGAGTGTAATTACTGAAAATGGTTTGGATAAGTCATCTGCCGTTGGTGGTTCAAGTTCTGATGGCTGGAGTGCTGGTGTTTACGTCGGTATAGGACCCAATACACAGCTTGCCACTAAAAACCTCACTGTAGGCTATTCCTACAATTATGCAAGTACAAACTCCAATGTTCTCAATATGCTTATTGATATCGATGGAGATGGCCTACCCGATAAAGTATTTGATGATGGTGATGTTGTCAAGTGCCGCAAGAATCTTTTTGATCCAATTTCGAATACAATTAGTTTTAGCGATCCTCCAATAGATTTACAAAATCTAACTGGAATAGGGAATTCTCATAGCAGTACTCAGTCCCATGGACCTCAAGTAACCTTCTCACCCTTGTCTGCTGGTATTACATGGGGCAAGACCAAGACTGAGACGAAGTCTTACCTGATGGATAAAAATGGTGACCGCCTGGTCGATGTTGTTCAAAACAATAGTGTTTACTTCAATAAGGGCAATGGCAATTTTGATCTCGCAAATAGTGAAACACCAAATCCACTTTATAATGTAGGCAGCAGTAGTGAGAGCAACAATTCCGAAATTGAAATTTATACCCAACAAGATATTGATGCTCAATTCGCAGAAAACCCTTTACACGATGTTGTTCGTGTTTGGACCGCTCCGGTTGATGGATCGGTTGAAGTCTCTTCGGAAGCCTGGTTGATAGACCAACCTTTAGATTCGGCATATCCATTTGCCGATGGAGTTTATGCATCTATTGAAAATGATAACGGAATCCTTGACTCTTTGACACTACTAACAGATAGCCAAAATTTTAATTATCTTGACACGATTCCAGTGGATGAAGGTGAACGCATTTTCTTCAGGCTTCAATCAAGGGTTGATGGTGATTTTGATAAGGTTATTTGGAATCCTCAAATTGAATATATAGAAAATCCAGTTGAGCCCAACGATACTGTGGTAGAAATAGACGCGAATGGTCAACCTTTATGGCAATTCGATGCAAAGGAAGATTTCTTCGTAACAGGAAGACAATACCTGTACTTCGATACGACTGGTCAGGTCGAGATAAATGGAACCTTCATAAAACCTTTTCCGGTTTCGGATACAATCTACCTGCAATTAGTTCATTTTGATCTGGATGGGATCGATACAGTTTATGAAGTTCAACGCATCAATCCGGAAACAATCTATCCTGGCGAGACAACTACCACAACTATTACCATATCTGTAGATCCGGGTGATGTTGTGCTCCTGAGAAGTTTTGTCTATTCCAATATCAATTGGGACAGTATTTTCTGGAAGCCGGTTGTCACTCACATTGCCGGTACCGGTAACACAGAGTACAAACCGATAGCTGAGAGGGTTGGATATAATCAGTTTGTTTGGAATCCTGGCGATACCACTTTGTTGAACTTCATGAACATTCCGCCAAGAATTACAAGACCGATTATTTGTCCAGATGATGGACTAGTTAGCATTACACCCAAGTTTCTATTTTCTAACAATTTTAGCTATTCAGAATATGCGGATGAAACGGGAATAGTCTCTCTTAGTGTTAAAAAAAATAATCAACTCCTCGCCAGG
This sequence comes from Flavobacteriales bacterium, assembly GCA_046153915.1. Classification (GTDB taxonomy): domain Bacteria; phylum Bacteroidota; class Bacteroidia; order Flavobacteriales_D; family Sanyastnellaceae; genus JANNVZ01. Next base: position 5,822 of record JBJXFC010000023.1, on the reverse strand, counting down.
CAATCCTATCATGTGATTGAAAATACAAATTTATACACAGAGGCATTAAGTTTCAATGTGCTGGCAGACGATACCATTTACATTGAATTTTCTTTATCTGAGCGCGCATTTTTCGATTCACTGTCCTTGTGCAGAATAGATGATATTGTTCTTACCGGATTTGACCCTGCTGTCGAAATTGATTTTGAAAATGCCATAGATAGCAATTGGGGAATCACTACCATTCCAAATGTTGAATCACATTTGCTCTTCGGTCCATGCTATCGCAACTGGGGACAGTTCTGCTATAAGGCTGACACCACAAATCTTCAAGCGCCTATAGATGAAAATGAATTGAATTTTAGCGGAAGCGCTGATACAGGTCTTTACAATAGCGAATCTGAAATTGGTGTTTTCGATAATCCTGATGACTTTGACCAGAATCCCAATACGGGTTCTCCACTAAACGCAATCTTTATTTACATGACCCCTGACGATTCCACCCTCAATCGTTGGCTTGGTTATGACAATCTCACTTACATAGCGGTAGATACCGTGAGTTCCTCGCGGTTTGGACAGGACAATATGATCCTTACCTCTGTGATCACTCCAGAACCGGGTATGGAAGATTTTTATTTCATGCCTGATAAGGTCGTTCACTCAACATCTACAACAAAAGCTTTTCCTGATAGTTGGAACGAGATACCTGAATTGGCCGCTTCTACAATGGCCGGCATTATTGGAGTGAATCTCTCCTTTACCGATACCGAAGGAAGCTCTGAAATGCTTATGGATATGATGGATCTGAATGGAGACGGCTTTCCGGATATCATAGCCAAGGACAAATACCAATACACACTTCCTGGTGGGCATTTTGAAGAGACGACCACTTGCGATTTTCATCACGAAACAAAGAGTAATTCAGAGGGTATTTCTGTTGGTGGAGTGACTTCTTCAACAAGTGTAACAGTAAATTCGGGAAAGGGAAAACTAAACAAAGAACAGAACACCAGCTCTCCCCGCAATAATTCAGGCATCGGCTTTAGCGGTTTGGCAGTCGCATGCAATGACGCTTTCGATGATACGGAGTTTGCGTATCTGGATATCAACGGTGATGGTCTTCCAGACAGACTGGATCAGTATGGCAAAGTCCATCTCAATGTTGGCTATGACTTTTTGGGACCGGAAAACTGGAATTATTCTGGAATTTCACATGGGTTGAATACTTCCGGAACTTTAGGTGGTGATCTTCTGCCTGATGAATGGTCAGATATTGTTGGTATTGGCCTAAATGGGGTCAATGTTCAATCCGGCAGCATTAGTTTTGGAACAAGTGGTTCAAGTTCTTCGAACTCAACTGAAACCGCTCTTATGGATATCAATGGAGATGGTTTGCTTGACATCATTGAAACAGATGCTTCTCTAAATATTGAGCGTGTTAGGTTTAACAAGGGGTGTGGATTTTCCGGATATATTGATTTGGATGGTCTTGGCAAATTAGAAGCGGGCTCAGGCGATGCGGAATCATTAAATGGCGCAATTACCTTTTCCATACCGTTGTTCTTTGTCAAAATCAGCATAAATCCAGGTGGCGATTACAACAGGTCTATCAATCGCACTATGTCGTCATTCTTAGATATAAATGGCGACGGTGTTCCTGATTACCTGAAAGGCAAACGAGGCGATGAATCGATGGAAGTGAAGTTCGGAAGACAAGGAAAAACCAACCTCCTTAAGAAAGTAGAAGGCGTGTTTGGTGCATCTTTCACTGTTGACTATGAGCGCACCGCAAACACATTTGATAAGCCAGGTATCAAATGGAACATGACATCCTTAAAAGTAACTGATGGTTTTGCAGGAGACGGACCTGATACAATTGCCACTCGCTTTGACTATGATGGAGGTCGGTATGACAGACGCGAAAAAACTGAAATCGGATATTATAAAGTTGTCAGGCAACTTCTTGATAGTAACGATGACGTTTACCAAATCATTACACAGGAGTATGACTCCAGTAGCTATTATGCCAATGGTCTCTTGCTCTCCACAACACTCACTAACGGTCAGGGAAATGTTTACACCAGATCGGTTAATAATTACGAGATGCGCAATGAATTTGGAGAAATAGTGGGCCCTGAACTCCTGGCTTTGAATGAGGATGATGCCACTTGGGCATTCCCGGCCTTAGTCAGCGCAACACAGGAATATTACGAGGGTGGAACGAATTCTCTGCTGTCTCATACAACGAATCTGAATTATGACAACATTGGCAACGTGACCCAATTCGAAGATTTGGGTTCAGGTAGCAGTGATGAATACGTTCGTTCAGAAATCATATACCAGAATGAAATTAGCGATTATATCGTCAACACTCCACTGAGCGTGTCAGTTAAAAATTCAAATGATCTGGAACTCCGCTATGCAGAGCAAGAGGCTGACTCCTTCGGGAACATAACAGAGATAAGGCAATACATAGATGAGAGCCAATATGCAAAAACTAGTTTTGTATACGACACATATGGCAATACTACCTCAGTAACCTACCCCGCCAACTACAATGATTCAAGCATGTTTTATCTATATGCTTATGATCCTTTATTAAATACATTTAACATTGCTGTCACAGATGCTTTCGGTTACTCTTCATCTGCCTCATACGATTCTCTCTTTGGAGTGATCAAACAGTCGGTGGATATGAACGGGCAAATCATCAATTATAACTATGACAACAAAGGCAGAACCATCTCTGTTCAGGGTCCGCGAGAATTAGCAGCAGGTCAGCCATTCACCATCAAACTGGAATACTTCGAACAAGCTGAACATCCTCATTCAGTTGTACAGCACTTCCTCGAGGATTTTCCACAACAACCTATAGAAACAGTAACATTTGTTGATGGCCTCTTTCGACCTGTTCAAATAAAAAAGACTTCATCTATCTATACAGGCGAAAATTCTCCGGACGATATTCAGTTTACCGTCTCCGGTAAAATAATATATGATGCGTTTGGACGCGTTATTAGAACATATCAGCCTTCTCTTCAAACGATGGGTGCACTTTCCAGCGAAATAGGTGACGGCAATGACGCCGGATTTTTCTCCTCACGTGGTTATGATTTACTGAATCGTGTTACTGTTGATACTTTGGAAGATGGAAGTACTTCAACATACGATTACTTCATTGAAAACTACAATGGCATTCCATGTTTCAAAACAACCGCAACTGATCCACTGGGCAATAGTACCACGAAGTATTCTGATGCACGCCAACGTATGCTGATGCAGGCGCGCTCATTTGGCAATACATCCGTGGTTACAGCATTTGAATACAATGCCATTTCGGAATTGCTCACCACAACAGATCCACTTGGCAACAATACTGTCTATGAATATGACAAGCTCGGAAGAAAGATCATTTACGATCATCCAGACGGTGGCCTTACCAAATTTGAATATGATCTTGCCGGAAACCTGCTGGTAAAAACCACGGCAAATCTGAGTGCACTATTTCCTGATGGGGGAGGTATCTCCTATGAATATACATACGACAGGCTCAAGCAAATCAACTATCCTATCAATTACCAAAATAGGGTAAAGTATCATTACGGAGAACCCGGTGCGCCTCATAACCGTGCCGGTAGAATGTACCTACAGGAGGATGCCACGGGAGGTCAGGAATTCTTTTACGGCAGCATGGGGGAAACGGTGAAAACAATAAGAACCATTGTTCTCAGCCAAAGTGATATGCGCACATTCATTTGGGAGGATTTATATGACTCATGGAATAGAGCTCTTACCAAAACGTATGCGGATGGCGAAGTGGTCAGTTATCATTACAACAGCGCAGGTAAGCTCAAAGACATGACCAGTGTAAAGGACGGCATCAACTACGAATTTGTAAGAAACATAGGTTACAATGAATTTGATGAACGCGTCCATATCGCTTATGGAAACGGTACTGAAACGAATTACGAATATGAACCGGCAAGAAGAAGACTACTTCATGTTCTGTCTACCGACTCTTCAGGCAATCAATTCATGAACTATACCTACCACTATGACTCGGCAAGCAACATATTGGCATTGAGTAATGATATTGAAGTTTCCGATAATGCAATGGGTGGCCCGACATCATTTAATTATGAGTATGACGAATTGTATCGGCTCACGCATTCAACGGGAACATACGAAGGCTTTATGCGTGCAGATGGCTATGAGTTAAACATGGAATATGACGTGATGGGAAAAATTCTCAATAAGCAGTTGACGGATAGTAGCTCTCTTTTATTGAATCATCATCTCAATTACACAAATGCATATTCATATGGCGGAAATCACCCAAGCGCGCCGACACAAATAGGCAGCATTACATTCGACTATGACCACAATGGCAACATGACGTATGCAGAACAATCTGCACCTCCGCTTATTCTTTCGGTTCGCCAGATATCATGGGATGAGGAAAACAGGATGATGGCGCTTTCAGATGACGGATATCTCAATCTTTATACCTACGATGCATCCGGTGAGCGGATACTTAAAAGTCATGGTGGTACACAAGGGCTTCTGATCGATGGTTCACCTGTTGGTTTTGTTCAGCACGCTGACAATGCCACGATGTATGTAAGTCCGGATATTGTGGTAAGCAGTGAAGGATTTACAAAACACTACTATGTAAACGGGCAGAGAATAGCATCCAAGACAGGGACAGGCGAATTCAACAATAGTTCTTTCAGCACGCCGATAATGACTGCCGGAAATCTGGATTATTCGGAGCTCATTACACTTATGCAGAATGCTGCTCAGCAGCAATTCAATAACCTGGGTCTTCCACCCGGGCCACCTACCATGCCCAACCAGGAAGGGTATCCTGCACAGTCCGGTGAACCGATTGTAATAGGTGAACTCCCGGAATATGCAAACGACCCACCGGAAAACGGCTGGCCGATGCCACCACTTCCATTGGTAAACACGCCAGGTGCTCCGCCCGGTCCTCCGACGATGGGCATTCCTTCCCTCCCACCAGATTCCATTGGTCCGGGATACTTATTTACCAATTCAGCCAACACCAATGAGCTGAACCAATACTTCTTTCATTCAGATCATGTTTCATCAACAAACTATATAACCGACATATTCGGTCAGCTAAGGCAACACCTCGAGTACATCCCATTTGGAGAAACCTTTATTGACGAACACACCAATTCAGAAACCAGTCCATACCTGTTCAGTGGAAAAGAATTGGATGAGACAACGGGGCTTTATTATTACGGAGCAAGGTATTACAATCCACAATTGAGTATTTGGGTGAGTGTGGATCCGTTATCTGGAGTCTATCCTTCTCTTTCGCCATATAACTATTGCCTGGACAATCCTATTAACTTGGTTGATCCTGACGGTCGTCAAGCAATGGATCCAAATAAAGTAACTAAACTCACTGGTAAATATAATAGAATGATTATTTCTGCAAGAGCAGCTGGTAAGAATAAAGCCGCTGACAACTTGCAGCATTTTCTTATGGGAACAGGGTCCTCAAAAAATTATGAAGCTAGTTGGTTGAGAGGATTTGAGCCGGTTAGGGATGCGGAAAACAGGATTTTGAAATATGTCGAAAAAGGAAATTTAAAGAAGTGGATTGCTTCGGTGGATAAAAATTCCACCATTGAAAAATCAGACCACTGGGACGCGGATATCTACTCATATAATCCTTGGTCTGAATTGACATATGCAAGCGGAGCAAGTGATATTAAAGGTAATGTTGATTTCACTTTGACAAGAGGTGACGATGACTTGATCAATGTCTCTGGAAAGGTCAATATCAAATGGTCAGATTCTTATGATTGGAA
>JBJXFC010000004.1:0-8236 GCA_046153915.1 Flavobacteriales bacterium | reverse complement strand
AGCACCGATAGCACCCGCTGAAGTGCCACTAACGCATACAGAGGACAAGCTAATAAAATTTGAAAGAGAAGCCCCCGGTCGTACCAACATGAGCGCAGCGCAAACTGGCGCGGGGAAAACAATCTTAAGCGATGCAGGGACTACAGCATGAAAAAAGCCGCCCCTTGTGGCGGCTTTTTTTGTGTCCGATTATTCCGGTTTAAGGTTTAGTTCCTGTACAATTTTTCTCAGCGGTAATGGAAGTACCGGGTACTATTCCGATGGCTGTTTTAATCAATTCAAGATCTGCTTTCAGAGCATCAATTTCGCTTACGGCTTGGTCTGTAGAATTCAGCTTTTCGCTGAGCTGTTCTATTTGTTGCTGTTGTGTTTTGAGAATTTCAATCCACTCATTTGTTTTCAAACCAATCGCAACATTCACCAAACCATAAATCGGATTGGTTTGATCTTCCCAAGCACGACCTACTACCTGGTCGAGTTGTTCGAGTTTTATGTTTTCGGGAGAAACTGCAACTGCGGTTCCGTCATTCAAACCGGAGGCGATGATGAAGTCTCCTTTTGTGCAGGTACCGCGAACTACAACCGGCAACTGTCCCATGAATCCGCAAACTACATACTCATCCTCTGTTCCTTCGGCAGGTGTATTGCCAAGCACAACAGGCTTGCTTGAAACAACCATGATTTGTTCAGCACCTTCGGTGTTGCGGGTCACTTTTCCACCCTTCACACCTACTACATCGAATGCCTGGAGGTATTCTGATGTGTCGGCTTTGGGAAGGTATTCAGCATAGTCGGCACCGCGCGAACCGTATGTAACACCACCTGTGTTACAGGCCTGATACGCCTGGAATTCAAGATTATTTATTGCCACAGTTTGTGGGTTTAAATCTGCAGTGCCCTGTATCCCTTTGTCCAGTGCCCAGCAGAAAAAGGCTTCCTGTTCAGCAGTAAGAACACCAGTTAATGTGCAGCCTGGGAGACCGAGGGTGACTGGTGCAGAATTGAGCGATGGAAGGCAACCTGTTGTTCCGCCAAGGTTGCCAGAAAAGCTGAAGCCTTCGGGATAGCACCACGTGTCAACCTCGCCCGGGCCTGGTAGAGGATTGATATCAATACAGAAATCAGAATTATCAGCATTTACATCCAAGTCGCCAAGGGTAATTGATGGAAGTACTCCGGGATTAAACCAGCCTGAATTATATGTCACACCTGAAGTACAACTAATATTCGGAAAACTTAGGCTTGGTGGAGCAGTCCAATCACCCGATCCGCTGAAGCCCTCTATCCTGCCCGCAACGATATTGTTGCCGCCCTTAAATGTAAGAAAGTTGTTCTCCTTTGTTGTTACCAAAGGGCCATTCAATTTTATCAAAATGCCATCAGCATTTGTACCGTAACTTTCAAAATGGGCAATGTGCTGTCCGTCATAATCGCCTATGCCGATTACGGTTAATTGTGCATCGGGCGAAGTGTTGGTTCCTATTCCAACGCGACCCTGATCCCATCGCAGGGCATCGGCCTCGAAGCCCGGCTCTGTTGTTCCAAGAGCACCACCATTCCATCCGGCAATACGCGGTGCATTGATGTCAGGTGCAAAGCCAATGTAGTGAAATGCTTCGTTGCCAGCGCGTAAGTACAAGGCGCTGTCGTTAAGAGCAACATGCCCGTTTTTCACATCTAGTTTAGCCTCTGGCCAACCACCAATTCCAACATTACCTGCATCATTCCATTGAAGTACATCTATTGTTTGACTGTTTGCAGTAGCACCTAATACTCCACCACTCCAACCGGCAAGGCGCGGGCCATTGGCTGAATTGTCAAATTTCAAAACGTGATATGAATCGTCAACTGCACGCAGGCGAAGTTCATTGTCGTTGATTGCAATGTTGCCGGGTGTGTCTATTGAAATTTTGTTGCCGCTGAATGTGGGGTTTACATCACCCATGCCGATACTCAGCACTCCGTTGCCATCAACATTGATGTTGGCCCCTTCGTATTGGGTGCCACCCGGCTTGTGCAGTCCCATGAAGCCGTGGTCGGAATAAAGGTCTGTACCGTCATCGAAAATTTTTCCTTCCACTATCGAGTTGGTTGCATCAAAACGAGCTGACCACGATGGTTCGCCATCCGAGGTTGTATTTCCGCCTCCGCCACCACCGGCAATTGTCTGATTGGCTACAGCAGTTATTCTTCCATCAGCATCCACTGTGAACTGTGGAGATTGTGTCGCACTGCCATAAGTGCCCGCCACTACAGATGTTGAAGCAAGCTCAGTAGCGCCAATCGCGTTGTCCGCAATTTCGGCACTGCCCACCGCATTAGCAGCAATTTGAAGGTTGGAGAAAGTTCCCGTTACATCACCACTTGCTGTAGATGTGTTGGTAAGGTCGTTTGTTGCATCCGTATCTCCTGTATTGGTAATGGTAGAACCGGCAATTGAAATGCCTGTTCCGGCAGTGTATGCAGTTCCTGCGGGAAGCGTCACTGAATTTCCTCCGCTAATAGAAAGATTGCTTCCAACAAGGGTCAGGGTTTGCGCATCGGTGTTTGTGTCGGTATCAATATCGTTGGCTGGAACCCATGATGTTCCGTTCCATTTTAATGTCTGGCCATTTGTTGCACCTTGTTGTGCCAGTTCCAATTCGTTGCCAAGCACTCCGTTGCCACTAAGTGTGGCATCTGTCGCAACTGATTGTGTTCCCCAGTTGTCGCCATTGCCACCACCAATGTCGTTGTCTGCTACCCATGCACTTCCGTTCCATTTCAGCACCTGGCCAGCGGCAGCACCTGTTGTGTTCACGTCCATCAATGCATCAAGTGTTGTGATGTTGTTGCTGATGGTGGTTCCTGTGATGGTAATGCCTTCACCGGCTACATAAGTAACACCGCCATTCGCTGAGTGAAGCGCGTAAGGCACACTGAGCAGCTCAGTAGTTCCCATGTTGATCCATCCGTTTCCATCGGGGTCCATTTCCACTTGCAGAAACTTGTTTGCGCCACCCCAGTCAATGGTTGCGAAATCGCCAAAAGGATTTACACCTTCACCAATGATAGAAGTGAAAACACCAAAGGGATTTGTCGTTACCAAATGTTCTTCGGAATAAACGATGGTTCCATTTTCGGTATTGGTGTGAATAGAAAAACGCACTTCGATATTCTGGCTGACCAGCACTACACCGGCATCGGTGCGTGCTACTGCCTGGTAGTTCATGCGTTGCGGTGTCTGTGCAGATGCGCTGAAGCCGGAATAGCAATATACAAGCGCAGTGATAAGAAGTTTGATTGAAGTTTTCATATCGGTTTGGTTTATTGTTGAATGATGAATGGAAGTGTGGTTGATTGAGATACACCGCCTCGTGTGTATGTCATGCGCAGCAGATAGGTGCCGCCAGCCAATGTTTTTACATCCACTGTTTTCGCAAGGACAAGCGATGCCACATTTTCTTCATAGGCCACCTGCCCGGTGATGTCGAAAATTTCCAAATGCAAATCGCTTACCTGTCCAGATAACGAAATGCTGAATGCATCGCTTACCGGATTTGGGTAAATGGAAATAACGATTTCGTTGTTTTCCATTTCTTCCACACCGGTGAAGAGTAACAGGCCTTGCTGAAATCCCTGCGTTAGATAGTATCCGTTTTGAAACGTTTCCACCGCACACATTTCGCCTGTGGTGGATTGTAAACTGTAGCCGGCATTTTCCGCATAATTGCCTGAGCTGGCCACCACGCTTTGGCTGAATTGGTATTGTGCAAACGAATTGAGTGCAATACCGATAAGAAGAATTGTAATTGTACTTCGCATGATTTTGAAGATTTGGTTTTACTTGTTGGTTGAAACTTTTCAATGAAAAATTTCTGCGACAAATCTTTCTGAATCGCTAAGTCGAGATCAATTACACTTTTGTGTAATTCTTTTTGAAACACATAGGCACATAGAAACGTGTATCGGATAGTCGAAAACAGAAGAGAATATGGAAAGTCAACTATGTGAATTCCTATGTGATTAAAATCGGACACAACATTTTACTCAACACACTGAGTAAAATGTTTTTGAATACAAAAAAAATTACCGTGCCATCGGCAAAGCAATTACTATGTGAAAACCTATGTGCTCTAAGTTCCTATGTGGTTGATTGGAAATAGCGCTTCAATGAAACGCCTTGTTCACCGCATCCTGCCTGCTTTGCACATGAAGTTTGTGGTAGATGTTCTGGCAGTGGCGTTTTACCGTGTCCAGCGAGATAGAAAGTTTATCTGCTATTTCCTTGTAGCGAAGTCCCTGCGAGAGCATGTGGAGCAATTCCCTTTCACGTTCTGAAAGTTGTTCTGCTTCTGCATTAAGTTTTTGCGCAGTGTGCGGATGAGCAAATGCGCCAATAACTTTTCTAGCAATGGATGGACTCATTGGCGAACCACCATGATGCAATTCTCGAATAGCAGCAGTGAGTTGTGCTGCGGGAGTTTTCTTCACGATGTAACCAGTAGCGCCCGCACGCAATGCCTCAAAAATGTATTCGCCCTCTTCGTAAACAGTACACATCATGAATTGTGTAGCCGGACAATCCTCCCGGAGTTTTTTTACCAACTCAATTCCATTTGCATCTGGCAGGTTGATGTCCATGAGCACCACATCGGGTGGGTTGAGCGGCATCATGCGAAGAGCATCCTTCCCGTTTGCAAAAACATAATCGCAGCGCATGCCATCTTCTGATACAATGATGAGTTGCAGCGCTTCGCGCACTTCGTCAATGTCTTCTACTATCGCAACTCGGATGTCTCGCAAGGGGTCGGTGTGTTTGGGAACAAATGTCTTCGGATGTTTCGGCATAGTCAATTACACTTTTGTGTTATTGGAAAGACTGAAGACCGGAGACCGAAGCTGGAAGTGGGTTCAATACGATTCATGTGCAGTTACAATTTGGATTCAAAATGAATGGATGTTCCCTCACCCGGTTCTGAATCAATGGTGAGTTTCGCTGAAATTTCTTCAGCGCGTTTCCGCATATTTCGAAGTCCATTGCCGCCATGCTCCCTCTCCGTGCCTGTCCCGCCTCGCGGGCGAGAGGGTTGGGGTGAGGTTTCGAAACCTTTGCCGTTATCCGCAACCAACATCTTCAAAATCTTTTCCTCCAACTCAACTTTAACAGACACTTGTGACGCACCGGAATACTTCAACGCATTGTGCAATGCTTCTTTCGCAATCAGGAAAATGTTCCTGCGGATTTCTCCTGTCACATTCACCAAGGGTAAATTTTCGGGGCTGCTGAAGTCAAGTTTGATGTCGGATGATTCGTACATATCAAAAGCCATCTTGCGGATATGACCAACTAAATTTTCCAGTGAATCATTTTTTGTGTTGAGTGCCCAGATGATTTCGTTCATGCTGTCCACCATCTCGCTGGATGATTCAGAAATTTTCTTCAATGTGCTTTCGCGTTTTTCTCCGCCCACTTTGTTGGCCACCTGGCTCATCAGCGAAATTTTGGTAAGACCGCTGCCCAGGTCATCGTGAAGTTCGGAAGCAATGCGCGTGCGTTCTCGAAGGAGTTGTTGTTGTTTTTCAAATTGCAAACGCTGCACTTCAATTTTTCTGCGGAAGTAATAGCGAACAGCAAAAAACAAAATTCCCAAAGCAACCAGGATGGCCATTATTGCAAACCACCGCGTTTGCCAAAATGCCGGAACGATGATGATATGGAGCGGCTTGCGTTCTTGCCATTCACCATCCAGGATTTTTGCCTGCAGGTAAAAAGTGTATTCGCCCGGTTCAAGATTCGAAAAGGAAACAGTGCGTTGGGATTGTGCATTCACCCAATCGGTGTGAATGCCGGAAAGTTTATAGCTGTACTCTGTTCTGTCAGAAAATGAAAAGCTCAGCAGAGCGTAGCCAATTGAAATTGCATTTTGCGAGTGAGCCAGCACAATCTCGTTCAACTCGTTCAACGGTGAATTCAATTCAAACGGTTGGTCAAGAATTTTGAACGAGGTAAACAAGAGGGGGGCTTCATAAGCAGACCGTTTCAACTCACTAACAGGTGCCCCGTAAACTTCGTGTCCAATTGTACAGGCAAGAATTTCCTGTTTGTGATGGTCGAAATACAACCGCACATCCGCATTGGTCACTCCAATATCGTCAGCGGAGTAATACCAGAATTCATTTTTTTCCTCATCGAATCCAACAAGGCCGGCAGAAGTTTTAGCCCAAACAGTTCCGGTGCTGTCAATAAATATTTTTCCCACCTCGTCAGCCGGCCAGCCCGTTTGGGAGTTGTACAATTTCCAGGTTTGCGTTTCGGGGAAATAATGCCGCAACCCATAAGTTCCATCACCCAGCCACACAGAACCATCCCTGGCTAGAGCCATGCCGCGAAAATTTCCTTCCATATCCATCAACTCTCCGGCTTCATTCTTCACTTTGATTTTTTCAAAGGAGTCCGTTGCCCGCACATATTTGAATACGCCCGTATGCGAACGGAACCAGATGTCTGTATTTGAATCTTCGAAACCAACGGAAATCGCATTGGTATATGGAACAGGTCCCGGATTCGGATAGGAAAATGTTTCGCCTGTTTCCGGACGATAGCGCACCACACCATTCCAGAATACCGGCAGCCAGATATCTCCCCTGCTGTCGCACAATGGCTGTGAGAACTGGAGACCGCGCCCACCTGGAATTGCATCACTCACATCTGGCTTTACTGAAGTTGCCATTTTGCTCCCGAATTTTGCGCGGTACAAATGAGTCCAGTCACCAAACCAGAATTGCCGACTCGCGTCCATGCATACATAATCCGTGAAATAAAAACCTTTGGGATTTGCTTCGATTTGGAATGAATTTGTCGCTCCCGTTTTCTTTTCGAAAACGTGCAGCCCGGTTTTATTATTTGCACAACACATCATGTATTCGCCATTGCTGTCAAATTGAATGTTTGAAATTTCAGCTTCCGGATGTTGCTCGTCAAAATAGTTGCAGAAATCCATTCGGCTGAAAGGAGTTGCCACAGGGTCGTAGTAGTAAAGACTTTCAGAAGTTGATACCCAAAAGCGGTTTTGTGCATCGCGAAAAACAAACCGCACAAATTCGTTTTCGCTGTGGTTCCAGAATACTTGGGCGGCTTCCTTCGTGTTCACGTTAGCGATAAACAATTGATTTTTTTGGTAAACCGACAATAACGCCTCATGCTCAGAAATCGGAATTGCTTGCGTTATCCCATGTTCAATGTTTGAGACTATGATGGGATGGGGTTCAAAGCGCACCGAATCACCTGTAACTATTCGAAGGCCTTGCCCACCCATAAAGTAGTAGTAAGCACCCAACTTCACTGTGTGCCAATAGTGGAATTCACGACTCACTTCATTGAAAATGGAAGCTATTTCGCCTGTAGAGGTATTGTAGTGAATCAATTTTCCTACACACCCAAGGAATATGTTTCCATCATCCGTTTGATTGATATTCAGTGTTGCCCTGGTTCGCCCGATTAGCCTTTCTTCCTTCTCGGGTAGATAAATATTCTCCATCTGGTCTTTTGTCCAGTGGAATTTTTTGCATAACAACGTATCACCCCGCGGACGCGAATCGACAGGCATCCAAACAACCATTGAATCGAATCGGTCGGGCATTGGGAAGGCCCATCCCTTACCAAGTACCGCATTTTTTCCTGAGGCAAACCAAGAACGAAATTTTGACGTGTTGTAATCCAGCCGGCTCAACCAGTTATCACCCCCAATCCAAAGATTTCCCCAGTTGTCGGTTGTGAGGCTGTAAATCACAAATCCGCCAATGGAAGTGCTGTCGCCAGCCACGGGTCGGTACTGCACAAAATCATAACCATCGTATCGGTAAAGTCCCATTGCAGTTCCGAACCACATAAAACCATCGGGAGTCTGGGCAATCTGATGGACACCTCCCTGTATGGCAACAGGTACTGCGCTTCCTGATAGGCGCTTGAATTTCCAATGGATGTCGGTGCTCTGTGTATAAGAAATCACAGAGCAATGCAACCAAACAGTGAATGGAAGAAGTCGTTGCCAATTCATCAGCCGCAATATGCACTACATGAGCAAAATAATTCATCCCTTCATTGTTGCAGTTAGTGGCCACTTCACGTAGCTTCGCCTGCTTTTTTTCAGAAAAAAACAATTAGAAATCACACTTTTTATTACTTACATGATTAGAACTTTTACTCAACATGGCCTGAGAGGCCTGCTTATGATGATGCTGGGGTTTTGTATAG
>JBJXFC010000029.1:0-7447 GCA_046153915.1 Flavobacteriales bacterium | reverse complement strand
GGTGGAAGAAATGATACATGAAAAAAGGGCCGTTTGGCCCTTTTTTATTGATGACTATTTTTTGTAATTACAGCATCTCATTCGCCAAATTGGCCAACTCACTTCTTTCCCCCTTCTCAAGAGTCACATGGCAATACAAATCTTCTCCCTTCAATCTTTCAATTACGTATGACATACCGTTCGATTGCTCGTCGAGGTAAGGGGTATCAATTTGTCTTACATCACCAGTAAGAATGATCTTGGTGTTTTCACCAGCACGTGTGATAATGGTTTTCACTTCATGCGGTGTGAGGTTTTGCGCTTCATCTACAATGAATATACAATTGCTTAAGCTGCGTCCACGAATAAAGGCCAAAGGACAAATGGTGATCTTGCCCTGGGCCTGCATCTCTTCGATGGCCTTGCGTTTTTTCTCGTGTTCACCAAATTGGTTTTTGATGAAATTGAGGTTGTCCCAAAGCGGTTGCATATAGGGATTTACCTTTTCTTCGGCATCTCCCGGAAGGAAACCGATTTCCTTATTACTCAAAGGCACAATTGGGCGTGCCAAAATCAATTGATCATAGCTGTTTTTTAACTCCAGCGAGCCAGCAAGTGCGAGCAACGTTTTTCCTGTACCTGCAACGCCACTTATGGTCACGAGTTTAATTTCAGGATTGAGGATGGCGTGCAGTGCAAATGCCTGTTCTGCATTTTTCGGTTTGATACCGTAAGCATAGATCTTATCTACACGTTCAATTTCCTGGCCTTTTCCATTGTAAAATGCCAACGCGGATGAACTGCAGTTTTTGAGAATGTAAAAGTGATTGCGTTGTTTTTCTTTACCAAGAATTTCGAGTGTTTCACTGCGACCGTCCTGATAGAGTTTACGGATAAATTCAGAGTCGATACCTTCGATGGTAGTGCGACCACTGTACATCATCATATTGTCTTTTACCTTTCCAGTCTTGTAATCTTCGGCTGGTAGATTGAGGGCTTTCGCTTTCAGGCGAAGATTGATGTCTTTGGTAACAAGCACCACGTTAGCCTTCTTTTCCTCGTGCTGCAACTGAAGGGCGGCATTCAGAATTTTGTGGTCATTCTTGCGCGCATCAAAAATAGATTCGGCATTGCGCGCCATATCATCACTGGTGTTGAGAATGATCTTCAACTTTCCTCCTTCATCATTTTCCAAAGGAATCCATTCCTGAAGTGTGTGGTTAGAAGAAAGACGATCGATGATGCGGATACATTCGCGGGCTTCGAAATTTTTCGTTTCGTTGCCTACTTTGAATTTATCAAGCTCTTCAAGAACGGTGATGGGAATAGCTACTGCGTGTTCTTCAAAATTGTTGATACTGTTGTGGTCGTGAAGCAGAACCGAAGTATCTATGACATAAATTTTTTTGAGTTTGGATGTGTCAGGTTTTTTGTTGTCTGAAGTAAAGCGAACGACTTTTCCTGTTTTGCTCGCTGCCTTTTTGGTTGTGGTGGCAGCTTGCTGTTTTACTTTTCTCGCTACGGGCATACGCAATTTGGTTGATTAGGTAATTTAATTTGTGAGTAAAGGTCCTTAGCGGCCAATCCACGTTAGGATCAACCATCGTTCGGACTGTACGAATGTATTTGGGAACACAAAATATCGACATCCCGCCAATTCAAGTTATGAACCGTTAAGAGGTTGAAATCGAGTATTTTTTTCATAAGAATTTCGGATCAATTTGTTCACGATGTATTCACATTGATTGATTTTTATCTGCGCCGGTGACCACATAAATTTTCCAGACAAAAAAGTTTGATCCGATTAGATTCTGCAACTGAATTAAAAATATATTTTGCAAAACCTGCTTTTTTTTATGAATTTGGATTCATAGTTCAATTGGATTAAGGACTTTCAATTACAAAGTCCTAGGTTCGAATTTTACGAATTGGGTTTCCGTGAATATACCAAATGTTTAATGTTTTGTCGAAAAGATTAAACAACACTTTACCTTTGAGCCGTGTCTATACTTCAAATCAAATTTTGAAACCATGAATAAATACCTTTTAATTGCATCGATTTGTTGTTTTCTTGCAACGAACGTAATCGCTCAGTCGGACTCTGGCTGCACCGACCCTCAGGCAAGCAACTTCAATCCACAGGCCCTATTCGACAATGGGTCTTGCTGCTATGAAAATTGGGTTACAGTATCAAGCACCGCAGTGCTGGATCAAACCGTATTCTGTGAAGTATATTCTCAAGAGATCGGTATGTCGGTATTCCCTGATGTAGACGGAAATTTGGGCTTCTGTTTACCCGATGGTTGCTACACCCTTTACATCTATTTTACATCTGTTTTGGAAGCTGACATAGAATTGGTGAGCGATGGCAACATTGTTGGGGAGGGATCCACCGGCGATTGGGGCACAGGCGGAATTCAGTTGGCATTTCAATTGGGCAATGTAACAGTTGGTTGCACAGATCCGGGTGCCTGTAACTTTGATCCCTCTGCCACATGCAACGATGGAAGTTGCGACTACAGTTGTTATGGATGCACAGATGCTCAAGCTCCCAATTTTAATCCACTTGCTTCAATAGATGACGGCAGTTGCTGCCAGACAACCAATTATTTGGCTATCACTATCAGCAATTTGGAGCAGGGCGAAGTGATTTACCTGACCGAAGGAGGTGGTTATTTTTATGACATTTTAGAAAATGAAGAATTTCATTGCTATTCGGATGGATGTTATCAATTCGAACTCTTTCTTGGAGATTCAACCGACGTTTACCAGTATGAGGTAGTCAACTATGACGGCGATGTTCTGGCAACAGGCGAGTTGGTATTTCCTTCTTTCACCGGTTATTTTTCATTGAATAGTCTGATGGGTTGCAACGATCCGGGTGCATGCAATTTTAATCCTGGTGCTACATGCAGTGATGGATCGTGTGTATATGATTGTTATGGATGTACAAATCCAGACGCTATCAACTTCGACGCAGCGGCCATTCTTGATGATGGCTCCTGCTGCACGAATACGTATACTTTCACTGCGGATGGTCCTTTCCAATGGTCTGTCTGGTCTGCGAATGGGACGTTCGAAGCTTTTGGGGGATATCCTAACAACAATTCTTTCTGTCTGGATGATGGATGTTATGAGATTCAATTTTACTTAATTGATATGAACGGTGATTCGATAAATGTTCCGGTAAACTGGACACTTACTGATAGCGACGGAATCACCGTTGAATCTGGAATAATTGTCGACTATACACCAAACGCATCTATTTCCAACAATGCGGTTTCTGGTTGTTCCAATCCATGGGCTTGCAACTACAATCCGGAAGCCAATTGTGCTGATGATGCCACATGTATTTATGAGTGTTATGGATGCACAGATCCTGAAGCAGGCAATTACGACCCTGAAGCTCAGTTTGACGATGGCTCATGTTGCACAGGCGGATGGTATACTGTGGAATGCAGCACTCCGGGTTATTGGAATGTATATTCCAACTCTGGTTTGTTTGGTACCTATGGTTACTACCCGGAAAATTCAGGATTTTGTCAAGGTGCAGAAGGCTGTATTACAGTTGCATTCTACCCGGAAGATCCTGGTGCTGTCGATTATTCTATTCAGGTCTACGATGAAAATGGTATTCTAATTGGAGAGTTTTTCAATATGCCGGATTATGGTTATGCTTATGGTCAAATCCTCGAAGGCGCTATCAGCGGTTGCATGGATCCTTATTCATGTAACTTCAATCCAGAAGCAAATTGCCCTGACAATTCATTGTGTAACTACGATTGTTTTGGCTGTACAGATAGCAATGCGCCAAACTACAATCCGGATGCTACCATCGACAACGGCACGTGCTGTTACAATTCGTGGTACACTATCACCTTCGATCAACCGGCATATTGGTCCGTATATTCTGTGATTGACGGCAATTTCCAGGCTGGATCATATCCTGAACAAAGTGGTTTCTGCGTTTCTGCAGAATGTTTCCAACTCTATGCCTGGGGCAATGACGGCACAGATGTAGCCTATTCTATTTACAACGGAAATAACGAATTGGTTTCTGAAGGAACGATCAACATCTACAACTACGAAATCTCTGTTGCTCTTGGCGAGTATCAAGCGGGATGCGCTGATGTTTATGCATGCAATTACGATCCCAATGCCAATTGTGCTGATTATTTGACGTGTGATTATTCATGTCAGGGCTGCACAGATCCGCAGGCTCCCAACTACAATCCTCTTGCAACAATCGACAATGGAACTTGCTGCACTGGCAACTGGTACACTGTTTCTTCTACCGGATCAGGATATTGGTATGCCTTCAACCAACAATATCAGTATGCATATGGATTTACCGGCGAGTCAACAGGTTTCTGTATGAATTCCTCTTGTTTTGCATTCAATTTTTACGGATTTGAAAGCGAAGAAATAAGTTTCACCATTTCGGATGAACAGGGCAATGTGATTTTCGAAGGTGTTGGAGTGCCAGGACAATACAACTTGTTCTCTGTTTCGGGGGATGTAAATGAAACAGCAGGCTGCACAGAAATGAGTTCTTGCAACTACAACCCGGATGCAACATGCGATGACGGAAGTTGCAATTATTACTGCGGTGGTTGCACAGATCCTGAAGCATTCAATTACAACGCAAACGTTTTGTACGACGATGGATCTTGTCTGTATCAATTGCAGGCACCCGATATGGGCATGACCATGATTCCGGATTTCGAAAACAACCAGTATTTCGTTTCTGTTATGATGATGTCTGAAGGCAATGGTGCGCCTTATGTGCTCTCTTCAGACTACAACACGGATATGTTGATGTTGAATGAAGAAGGTCAGTACATTGCTGGACCATACCCATGTGATGCACAAATTGATTTTGTATTACAAAGTTTACCTGCCAACATGGCGACCTACATGGAAGCAAGTCTGGAAGGAGAATGTGCAGTTTCAAATGGCATAGAAGTTCTTGAAATGCAGCCAACATTCAGCGTGTACCCAAATCCATCCAATGGTCTGTTCACGATTGCTGGCATCAAAACAAACGATGCCAATGCACAAATTGAAATTTTTGACTTACAGGGAAGAAGCCTCTATCGCTCACAATCCAATGTGGCAAATGGAGTGATCAATCTCGAGCGCTTAAGTCTTGCTGACGGTGTATATCAGGTTGTGGCCACCACAACAGAGGCAGTGTCATCAGCACGTGTGATTATACGCAATTAATCATTTTTGAATTTGAAAGCAAAAGCAGGGACTTCGGTCCCTGTTTTTTTATATGACGTTAAATAATTGTGCGATTTCTACTTCGGGCGAGCGCTCACATTGAGATCATACAATACTTGAAGTCTTTTTTAAGCCGACACTAACAAATTGGTGAGATTTTGATGTCTTTTTGAACCAATGTTTTGTTCTTCTTTAGATAAAAATTTGAGTTTCTTAAGGGCTCGCCAGCCGATATAGCATCCTATCCCCAAAAAGACAAGGGGCCAAAAAATGAAGGCTTTTTGGATCAAAAAGAAAACAATGACTGTAATTCCGAAAAGAAAAACACCTCCTCCGATATACAACTTCAGCAAATTTTCTTTCCTCTCAATGGCGATTCTTTCCAATACTGCTGCATCATCATCCACATAAAAGATGATTTGATCAATAATGTTGTTCTGAACGCGCCTCTCTTTTAGGAAATCTCTGAACGAATCTGTATCGAATTTGGGATTCTTGCTTTTGATGAGAAATTCATCGATATCAAACAGAATATGTTTGAGTTCCGTGTTCAACTCTCCAGATAAAATTCAATCAATCCATCCGGTGCAGCGATATGCACCTGCTTTTTTCGACGGTCTATTTTCTGAAAAAAATCTTCGTGCAATGGCAACAGAATTTCTTTGGTTTCGGTGCGAATAACCAGTAGCGGATTAACCGGACTTTCTTCGATGTGGTCTACCACGCCAACGTGTCCGAGTTTTTCATCAATCACTTTATATCCTGCGATGGCACGCATGGATAATTTTTCATTGTCTGCTTCCGAGATAAATTCTGGCTGAATGTAGATGGAGCATTTTACGAGTTGCTTTGCCGCGTTTTCTGTATCAATGCCTTCCAACTTTACTTTTACTGAAGTATTGGTTTTGGTCTCCAGCAATTCAATGAAGTAGGGGATGAGTTGGCCTTTCACATCCACAAATATGGTTTTGAGACCTTCATAGTCTTTTTGATCTGCCGTGTCCAGCGCGGCAGTTAGTTCACCCTTGTATCCGTGCAGTTTACTAAAGTAACCCAGTGCATGCAGTTCTTCCTTTTTAAATTCCATTTTGCAAAGATAATGACGCGATGCGTTCATTGTAGAGACGCGATGCGGCGCGTACGTACAATGCGTCGCGTCTGTACAATGCAAAAAAAATGGCCTCCGATTCGGAGGCCATTTCATACTATGAAAAGCTAAATTATGCTTCTGTGTTTTCTGCCGGAGCATCTGCTGCTGGCGCCTCTTCGGCTGCCGGAGCTTCTACTACCGGAGCTTCTGCTGCTGGGGCTTCTGCTGCTGGAGCTTCTGCTGCTGGAGCTTCTACTGCCGGAGCTTCTACTGCCGGAGCTTCTGCTTCTACTTTTGCCGGAGCTTCTTCCGCAACTTCTGCTGAAGCTTCTGCGGCTGCTGCTGTCATCGCTTTCAATCGGTTTTCATTGACTTCACGTTCGTGTTTCAATGCCTTCCTACGGGTTTCATCAGCATCTTTAGAAAGGCCGTCTTTCTTCGCCTGAATTTTACCGGTTTTGTCAGCCAACCATGCATCGAAACGCTTGTCTGCCTCTTCTTGTGTTAATGCTCCTTTTGCAATGCCTTTTGCAAGGTGTTGTTTGAACATTACACCTGTGTAGCTAAGAATAGCGCGAACAGTGTCTGTTGGTTGTGCACCATTGCCGAGCCATCCGATGGCTTTCTCATTGTCGAGGATAATGGTTGCAGGATTGGTGTTTGGGTTGTAGCTACCGATACGCTCGATGTATTTACCATCACGTGGTGAACGAGAGTCTGATGCTACAATGTGGAAAAAGGGTTTACCTTTTTTACCGTGACGTTGAAGTCTGAGTTTTACTGCCATTTTTGTTGTTTGTTTGGGTGCGAAACCCGGTTAAACAGATTTGAACTTGTTATTTTTAAGGGGCGCAAATGTACGCCTTCCTCTTCATTTCACAAATAAAATATCTCTCCCCAAATCGAGACCACCGTTTTCTGCCTTTAATTTCGGAAAAATTATTGCACCATGAATGTGACGGAATCAAAGACAAGAAGTTTGTTTGAGTTGGTTAATGACCACAAATTCAATAATTTAGAGGGGTTTATTTCACAGAATTGTCAGTGGAAGACACTTGAAGGGAAGCTTTATTCAGGAGTTTCCGCCATTCAGGAAATGTGGACCTCGAGGTGCATGGTTTTTCCTGATTTTCAGCTTGAAATCGAAAAAAT
>JBJXFC010000393.1:0-3369 GCA_046153915.1 Flavobacteriales bacterium | reverse complement strand
TTCAATTGAACGATGCTGAAAAAGCATTGCTCGCTTCATCTGCCAAAGCAGTGAAAGAAGTGATGGATGTATTGGACAAGATGAACATGGCGACTGCGTAATTGCAGGTTGTAATAAATTGAAAAGCTGCTTCTTGATGGAGCGGCTTTTTTTTGCATCATGTTAATTTTCTGATTTCCCTTGCTCATGTCAATTATTTGATTTAACTCTGCATTCCCTTAGATTATCTTAAAATGAAAAATTCTAAACTACCCATTTCATTGCACCCACCTGCGGCCTGGCTGCTACTTCTATTTCAAACAAACAATATTGCCTATATTGCAGGTAGGTTGTTACCGGTATTGGTTTGTAAAAGCCATTGTTAGCCCCATTTGCCGGTTCGCCCAAAAAAGAAAAAACCAATTGGCCTTTTAAATAAAATCATCTCATCCATTGCATAAACTCTTATTCTTTTTTGCTTTTTGTTTTTGCCTTCAATCATTGGCACAGGAAAACCTCGTGCTCAATCCGAGTTTTGAGGATACTGCGAGTATGACTTATAATTTTCCCTTCGTGATTACACAATCCTGGTGGGATCCCAACGGATACTCAACAGACTATTTCTCACCTTTTTGTGAGGATCTTTGATGTGGCATAGGGGCTGTACTTTGTCCCGATGAAATTTCTTATCTCGGCATTCAACCCGCGGAAGAGGGAACTTCTTATTTGGGTTTGGTTGTTTATGAATCTACTAGTGAAGGCAAGGAGTATGCTCAAGGCTTGTTAACTGAGCCACTGCAGCAAGGCGAATCTTATTGTATTGGAATTTGGATTAGCCTCGCAGATTCTTCCGCTTTAAAAAGTTGCGATTTCCAAGTATCTTTTACTAATGAATCTATTCAAGGTGAGGAAATTTTGAACTTGATGCTGCAGAATGGAGTCAGCTTCAACATATCTGAAATAGACACTGCTTCATGGACTTATTTTGAAAGTAGCTACATGGCACTTGGCGGAGAACAATTCATCTACTTGGGAAGCAATACTCCCAATTCCGAACTGACCTGTGTTGAACAAGTGGCTGAGACATGGCTTTGGAACACATCATATATACTAGTGGATAATGTTTCTGTGAAGGCCGCAAAACTATGTGAGTTGTCTGCTGAAGAAATTCTGAAAACTTCGGTGACATTGGTTTATCCGAATCCGACATCCGGGTTAGTTAACTTACCACCGAGCATAGAAGGTAAGTGGGAATTAAAAATATATGGTTACAATGGAACTCTATTGTCACATGAGAACCATAACAATAGCAACAAAAGTATTGATATTTCCAACTTGACATCATCCGTATACATGCTTGAGATTTCAGATAGCAATGGCACGTTCAGAACAATGGTAATAAAAGAATAAAGTTGGTGCTTAGATAGTACATGGAAAAATTATCGACACCAAAAAGATGGTGAAACAATAGTCTTTTACAATTTCATTTCTATCAAACCAAAAACGGCCCCATCTCGGAGCCGTTTTTATTTTATCTTCTTCATCACTCTTAAAGTGACATCAGATTATTCTTTATCCCAAATACGATTTCAGAATTTTACTTCTGCTGGTGTGTTTGAGGCGGCGGATTGCTTTCTCTTTGATCTGACGAACGCGCTCGCGGGTAAGATCAAATCGCTCTCCGATTTCTTCCAGTGTCAATGGATGTTCTCCATTGAGACCGAAGTACAAACGCACCACATCGGCTTCGCGGCTGGTGAGTGTGCGCAGTGAACGCTCAATCTCCTTGCGAAGTGATTCGTGCAGCAGATCCATATCCGGCGAAGGCGTGTCGTTGGTCTGCAATACATCGTACATCGTACTGCTGCTATCGTCACCATCTTTCAACGGTGCATCCATACTCACGTGACGACCACTGTTGCGAAGTGATTGTTTCACCTCATCCAATGTCATCTCCAATACTTCAGCCAATTCGCCCGGTGTTGGTGGACGTTCGAACTCCTGCTCCAATTTGGCAAATGCCTTGTTGATTTTGTTGATGCTTCCGATTTTGTTCAATGGAAGACGCACAATACGGCTTTGTTCTGCCAATGCCTGGAGGATACTCTGACGAATCCACCATACGGCATAAGAGATGAATTTAAATCCGCGTGTTTCATCGAAACGTTGCGCTGCTTTGATCAAACCAAGGTTTCCTTCGTTGATCAAATCGGGAAGAGATAATCCCTGATTCTGGTATTGTTTGGAAACCGATACAACGAAACGCAAATTGGCTTTGGTCAATTTCTCCAAAGCCGACTGATCTCCGGCCTTGATTCTCTTAGCCAGCTCTACTTCCATCTCCGCAGTGATCAGGTCTACACGACCGATCTCCTGCAGGTACTTATCCAGCGATGCTGTCTCGCGGTTGGTTACCTGTTTGGTAATTTTAAGTTGCCTCATGTTCTTTTATGGTTTTCGCAAATCCGGTAAAACCAAATTTACTCATTTATTCAAATAATTCATGGAAGAATGAGACCGAAGTCACCTTCCTCCGTTTAATCCGCTGAGCGAAAATCTCCGATTAATTCGGAGACTCCTGCTTTTCAGGCTTTGGCAACAAAACTTTGCGGGAAAGTTTGTACTTGCCGCGATCGTCTTTACCAATCACTTTTACCTGAATACGATCACCTTCCTTCAATACATCGCGCACATTCTCTACACGGCTCCAGTTGATCTCAGAAACGTGAAGCAATGCATCCTGCTTTGGCAATATCTCTACAAACGCACCAAATGCCTGAATGTTTTTCACTACACCCTCATAAATTTCGCCAACTTCGATTTGTGCCGGCCAAACAATGGATTTAACTGATTTAAGTGCATTGTCGAGTGATTCGCGGTCGTTAGACGCAATTTCCACAATGCCTTTTCCATCTGTTTCGGTGATGCTGATAGTAGCTCCCGTTGTTTTCTGAATTTCCTGGATTACTTTACCACCTGGTCCTATTACAGCTCCAATGCTCTCAGTAGGAATTTCGATAGACACAATGCGTGGTGCATGTGCTTTGTAATCCTCACGTGGTTTGTCCATCGTTTTGAGCATTTCACCCAAAATGTGCAGACGTCCCTCGCGGGCTTGTTCCAAAGCGTTTTTCACCATGTCCATGCTAAGACCTTTGATCTTGATGTCCATCTGGCAAGCTGTAATTCCTTTAGCAGTGCCGGTTACTTTAAAGTCCATATCTCCGAGGTGATCTTCATCACCAAGTATATCAGAAAGGATTTGGTATTTCGAATTGTCGGCGTTGGTGATCAATCCCATGGCGATACCCGATACAGGCGCGGTGATTGGAACACCACCGTCCATCAATGCAAGTGTACCTGCACAAACTGTTGCCATCGAAGACGAAC
>JBJXFC010000356.1:0-2726 GCA_046153915.1 Flavobacteriales bacterium | reverse complement strand
CCGATCTTTTCAATTGTAAGGCCTGTGCTTTGCGCTGGAGGGTTGCGCCATCAGGCAGCCCATCAGAGCCGATTCCGTAGATGACCGGGAATTCATTCTGAATAGAAAGGTATTCACCCAGGTCTTCGTGATATATGCCCTGTGGCACTTGCTTATCTAAATTATCAGGCGGCATTAGTGCCTTTTTCCGGGTAGGAATGCTTTTGTGAACCTTTTCCCGATTGAAGGTGATCGGGCCAGCATCGTTGCGCAGGTCAATACAAGTATTGTCCAGATCAAAGGAGAAAACAAAATCTTCAGGAATACAAATGCTTTCCACCCAAATAGAACTAGAGCCATTATTGGCAGCATTGCCTCCTTTCAGGTGCAGATTTCTTATATTTCGCACGCCGTCAACCGTCAATATCTGGCTATAAATATCAGAAAGGTATATTTTGGTTTGTCGCTCAAGACCTTCCAATTCTTCCGTATCTACAAAGCCTACACTTTCTTGCAGCATTGGGCGTCCGGCAAAAACCTCTTCTATGGGTTTACCCAGATCCAGCAATTCCTGTAGGGTGTAATAGTTGATTTCTGGCTGGATGAATTGCCGGAGTTTTTTCAAAATTTCGGCATAGACGACTTCTGCGCTGGCTCCGGGATTAAGGTCTATCTCTGCACAAACCCCAATAGGTTCAGGGCATAAAATCCGAAAATCAATAAAATCCTCGCAGAGGTTTCTGTGTCTAGAAAGCAGTTTTCTGGCCTTTGAAATAATGTTAGTGTCCGATGCCCAGGTTTCTTTTTCTAAGAGGACGTGGTATAGGCCGTTGAGATGAATGTTAAGGTGTTTGAGGAAATGTTGCTTTGAATCTTCGTTGTTATTAAAAGGCTCTAAACACAGATAAGTTTTACTCAACCTTTCCCAGTCATCTCTTGACAAGAACTCCAATTCCCTACAAATCAATTTACCATCGATAATATTAACTGACAACGGAACTTCCTGTTGTTCCGTTGGAATCAGCCATGCATTTCGCACTCCTTCAATTTCCAGCAATAATTTTCTGTAATCTGTAATCGTGACCGGATTGACCGTTAATGCCTGCAAAGGCGTCAGGAAATTATCGTCTGCTGATGTATCACCATCTGGTTTTGCGATCAAGTCTTGAAATGGCAGCGTGGTACGGTAACCAAGATCCATCAAGGCATAGCAAAGCACTTCAAGTATGGTGATGCCCGGATCGTGGACGTTGTGGTCTGTCCATATTTTCCCGGAGAGTTTACCAATATGAAGCAAGCCTTCTTTCCGAAGCCGGATAAAGTCCAAATGATCCGGGAAGGCCGGGTCTTTTTGCCGGATTACGGCGCTTATGTTGTCCTTTATATCTGCCATTTTTCCTGATTATCTGGGTTGGGCTACATTTTCGTTTTTTCTAAAAAGCTCACAGGTTTGTTTTCACACCTTTGTTCACCTCTGGCATTTACATGTGTAGTTGTTACAATGCATGGCTTGCAGTCTTCATCAAGCACCATTACGCAGATATCCCCGCCAGTAAGGATAGAGCGTGCTGTCAATGCTTTGATCTCCGCACCGTTCTGTTCACATGGGCCTTTCAAGTTGATATCCTGAATATTATCGATATAATCAAGCGATTCTACGAAGCCGATCACCTCTGAGAATCGGAGGGTTTGTCCAAAAACAATTTTATCCGAATCTCCGAGATACCAGGGGGACAAAAAGCGGGTCAGGTCTTCTTTTAGTTGTTGTGCGTAATAAGCTTTTGATTTGCCTCGCACCAATTGCACCGTGATGTTTACGTTGACTTTTTCATATCGTGGATTGAGTACTTTTAGTCGGGCAAAAGGCGAGATCCGTTTGTGCAAAAAATCGGCGATCTGTTCGAGAAGGCTCACCGGAGCACGGGGTTCAAGGCGGTTTCCAGGAATGAGTTTTGTCAAATCAGGTATTACAACCAATTCCACAAAACCGGGTGCGACTTCCAAATCCCGACGGTAATCATAAGTGGAAAGCCCCATGCTGTGGCTGATGCACTTGGTTTTGTAAATTTGTGGAAAGGCTTCTAATATAATGTGCTCAAAATCATACAACTGAATTCCCCGATCCTTGTGACGAAGTCTTTCGCTGACACGGGTGTACAGACTACCTTGTTCTTCCGGTTTTTTCCCACTGAAACTCGGATACGGCTGAGCTATGCTTTTAATGCTGAAATCCGCTTCTGCTAATTTTGCGATACTACCTGCATCCAGTGCTTTGTCCAGACGCGAAAGGTCGTTTGCGGGAGTAAGCAGCGCGGTTGAGCGCGCTGCCTGTGCATGGATGCCTATCACTTCGGAAATAGCTGCTGTATTCTCGGGAGTAGACGCTTTGATCCAGAACAAATCTTCTGGCATGATGGTATTGCCTTTGTCTGAAATATCCTCAGGTATCGAGAATTGAACAATCCCTGAAACTGTTATGCCATCGGATTGATCTTCGATCAATTCAAAGCCAGTGCGGAGCGGGAACCATCGGTTGCCTGTTAGGTAGTTCCAATTAATGACCGCCCGATTGCGCTCCGAATCTGCCGTGGCTTCGGCCAATTGTAGCAGAAGGTTGAGGTTGGCACCAGGGCGTAGGTCTTTTAGGCCGATAAAGAGAGTGCCTTCGTCGGTAAAGGTTGGAAGAAGCGTGGGGGATGTCTCTAAATTTTCAAACTTTGAGGTTTGCTCAAATGGATACAAGTGAA
>JBJXFC010000344.1:0-5599 GCA_046153915.1 Flavobacteriales bacterium | reverse complement strand
TCTGCAATAGGTCCATAGAATATCTGCTTATCGGCAAAAGGCACATTGGCACCGCAACTTATAACCTTGAGTCCTGCACTGATCAATCGTTCCAACTGATCTTCCGTAAGCAAACGAGAGGCCGCGCAGGGAAGGAAAACATCCGCCTTCATGTCCCAAACTTTTGCGTTTACTTCATCAAAAGAGAGCATGCCTTCAGCTCGCAACATATTGCCATCTCGCTCCAGGAAAAGCTGCCTTACCTTTTCAAATGGTATTCCGTTCTCATCAAGTATTCCTCCTAATCTGTCTATGATGCCCACAATCTGAGCCCCTTCCTGTGCGCAGTAATACGCTGCCGCTGCACCTACATTGCCCCAACCTTGCACGATCACTTTTTTGTCTTTCAGTGAGCCGCCCCAGATATCGTAATAATGGCGAACAGATTCAGCAACGCCGTAGCCGGTTATCATATCTGCAACCTTGAACTTGCGGTTTACAGATGGAGAAAAATTTTCATCTTCCAGCACTTTGACAACACCCAAACGAAGGTTACCAATTCGTTTCACCTTTTGGGCTTCCGTTGGAGCAAAGTGACCATTAAAAACGCCTTCCTGCGGATGCCAGATTCCGCACTCTTCTGTGATTGGAATTACCTCATGAATTTCATCCACATTGAGATCACCACCGGTGCCATAATAATGTTTGAGCAAAGGAGCAACAGCACCATACCAACGTTCGAGTACTTCCTGTTTGCGAGAATCGCGTGGATCAAAGTTGATACCGCTTTTGGCACCGCCAATTTGTGGACCACTTACCGTAAATTTGATTTCCATGGTTTTCGCCAGAGATTCTACCTCACGTTTATCGAGTCCTACACGCATGCGGGTTCCTCCTCCTGCCGCCCCGCCGCGAAGGGAATTGATTACTACCCAACCTTCGGCTTCGCTAAAAGGATCTTTCCACTCGAAAACAATTTCAGGTCTTTTGCTTTCGTATTTCTCCAAGAGTTCTTTCATACATTAAAATAGTTGGGCCAAACCTACACGATTTTTGATTTTGGTTTGGCGGAAATGGATTGAAAATAAAAACCCCTGTGTGATTAAGGTCAACACAGGGGTTTATTGATTTCTTGAATGCTCTATCAGGCGTGTTCGCGGGTAGAGAAATAAAATGCACCTTCAATAAGAGCATTTTCGTCGCTATCACTGCCATGTACTGCATTTGCAGCAATGCTTGTAGCGAACATATTGCGGATTGTGCCTTCAGCAGCTTTTTGAGGATCTGTTGCACCAATAAGGTTGCGGAACTCTTCCACAGCGTTTTCGCGCTCCAGAATTGCAGCAACGATCGGTCCACTGGTCATGTATTCAACAAGCTCTCCAAAAAAACCACGTTCGCTGTGAACAGCATAAAACTGACTGGCTTCTTCTTTGCTGAGTTTAGTCAATTTCATGGCTTTGATTTTGAATCCGGCGCCAATGATTTTATCGATGATTTTTCCTGTGTGACCAGCAGCGGTTGCATCTGGTTTGATCATGGTAAATGTGATGTTTCCAGCCATTTTGATGTTTTGTAATTGTTTTAATTGGGGTGCAAAAGTAGTTGTTTTCAATCAAAATAGACCTTTCATCAAGGATATTGGCAGAAGTACAAAAAAAGAATAGCCAGCAGCCCATTCATAATCCAGGATAAAAATGAGAAATTGGATAGTGTCAGCGTGAGAACTCACCCGAGTATCCGCCAAATCCACTTTTCCAAAATGACTAACGAAACAAATTGCGAATGAAAACAATCTGACGAGATAGTATCAGACATAAAAAAGACAGACAGCAGTGTAGGGCGTGTGCCGGCCTCTCTCTCCCAAACCGACACCTCTTTTATGAAACACTCCTGAGCCACGAAAACAATTCCCCACACGCTGGTCTGTCAAGTCTTTGAGTTTATAGAAGAAACAACTTTCTGTTTCAACTTTTCGGTATAAAACAACCGAAAAACTCCTTTGAGTCCACAAAGGTCGAAAGAATTTTCTAAAATACCCAAGAAATCGTCGAAAAAATTTTTACCAATAAAAGGAGACAATTCTGACATGCATGAAGTCGATTGTTTATCGGACACCTTTCTAACTGCCATTGGTCAGCTCTTTTCCAAATGCGTGACTTACACTATTGCATTTTTGAGAATAGTCCCGGGGTTTTGGGAAAGAGCCAGAAATCGGCCGGCATACCTGGGATCAATTGTATCAGGGAAGAGCTGTTCCATTCGCCCCATGGTGAAAAAGCCATAATAACTTAGCAGTAGAAATGGTGCTTCAGTCTGGTTGAATGTATCTTTGCGATTCATAAAAACAACCATGACTGCAGGAATTACAACGACGCACTCCACTTCTGAAAAGTTGATGCAACTAGAGGATCAATATGGAGCGCACAATTATCATCCATTGCCTGTAGTGCTGGATCGTGGAGAAGGCGTTTTCGTTTGGGATGTGGAAGGAAAACGGTACTTTGATTTTCTTTCAGCTTACAGCGCAGTTAATCAGGGACATTGCCATCCCAAAATTGTGAAAGCACTTGTGGAACAGGCGTCAAAACTTACACTTACCTCCCGCGCCTTTTACAATAGCAAATTGGGTGAGTATGAAAAGTACGTCACAAACTTCTTCGGATATGACAAAGTGTTGCCGATGAATACGGGAGTAGAAGGTGGTGAAACGGCAATGAAACTCGCCAGAAGATGGGCTTATGATGTAAAAGGAGTTCCGGCCAATGAGGCCAAAATGGTTTTTGTTTCAGGCAATTTCTGGGGAAGAACACTTGCAGCTATTTCATCTTCCCAGGATCCAAGCAGTACGAATGGATTTGGACCATTGGTACCGGGTTATATTATTGTGCCATACAATGATCTGGCAGCCCTCGAGGAAGCATTTCGCGCAGAACCGCATATCGCAGGCTTTATGTTTGAACCAATTCAGGGTGAAGCCGGCGTAGTTGTTCCAGACAATGGCTATTTGAAAGGAGTCCGCGAATTATGTTCCCGGTACAATGTGCTGATGATAGCCGATGAAGTACAAACCGGATTGGCGCGCACCGGCAAAATGCTGGCTTGCGATCACGAAAATGTGAAACCAGATATCCTCGTTCTTGGAAAAGCATTGAGTGGAGGCACTATGCCTGTTTCAGCAGCGTTGGCAAACGACCACATCATGCTCAATATCAAACCCGGAGAGCATGGATCAACTTATGGTGGAAATCCACTTGCCTGCGCAGTAGCGATGGAAGCTTTGCAGGTTTTAAAAGATGAAAAACTTGCCGAAAATGCCGAACGACTTGGAATTCGTTTTCGGTCGGCTATGCAAGAATTGATAGTCAAAACTCCACTTGTGAAACTCGTTCGTGGCAAAGGATTGCTGAATGCCATTGTGATTAACGACCACGAAGAAAGCGAAACAGCCTGGAAGATTTGTCTGAAACTGGCAAAAAACGGTTTGCTGGCCAAGCCCACACATGGCAATATCATTCGGTTTGCTCCTCCCCTTGTCATGAATGACGAGCAATTGGAAGAATGCATAGCCATCATTCACGCGACGATTCTACAATTCGAAGGTTGATATTTTAGTTCGATGATTATTATTGGTGATACGCTTGTAAGTGAAGAAATTCTGGAAGAGCAGTTTGTGTGCGATTTGAACGCGTGCAAAGGAGCCTGTTGCATCGAAGGATCGAGTGGTGCACCTCTCAATGCAGACGAATTGCAGGAGCTTGAAGATGTTTATGAAGACGTAAAACCTTATATGCGGGCAGAAGGCATCCGGGCCATAGAAGAACTTGGATTGTATCAGGTGGACGAAGACAACGATCTTGTGACGACTTTGGTAGAAGGCAATAAAGAATGTTCTTTTGTGATTTTTGATGAAAGTGGCATTGCAAAATGCGCGCTGGAAAAAGCCTACAACGAAGGAAAAACCCAATGGAAAAAACCGATCTCGTGTCATCTTTACCCCATTCGATTGCAGAAATTAACTGCCTATACCGGAGTGAATTATCATCGCTGGCAGGTTTGTAAACCGGCTTGTGAGTGCGGCAGTAAACTCAACGTGCCTGTCTATCGGTTTTTAAAGGAGCCATTGATCCGGAAATTTGGGCCAGAATGGTTCCAGGATCTCGAAATTATCGCTGAGAACTGGAGAAAAAAGGAGAAATCTTGATTTTCCGAACATTCCTTTAATTGCATTATTTGTGGATACAGGTTCTGACCCTTTTACTTATTGGGTTACGTTTAAGACCTTGTAATCTCCTGATTATCTGAGATTCATATCCACATTAAACGGCCTGCCACCAGCCTTATTTTCTTACTCAGGAGAAGGGTTTTTCTTTTTCCATCTTGAACTTTAGAAATGAAAGTCTTTCTTCAGTATTGGGCAACCGAATTACCCTATTTTCGGTCACTTTACCAGAAATAAGGAAAATTAAATTAATTCAAAAAACAGCGACCATTATTTTGGTCCTTTTCAGCTGCTCGGGCATCTTTGCTCAATTGAGTACGACCGTGTTAACTCCTCAGGAAGCAGTAGAACTCATGCTCGGGGATGGCATCGTCGTTTCAAATGTCACTTTCAGCGGCAATTCCGAGCAAATAGGATCTTTCAGTGCAGACGGAACAAATCTGGGAATAAACTCAGGATTTATGATGGCATCCGGCGATATTTCAGTGGGTGTTGGTCCAAACGACGAAGGAGCCTGCACAATTGGTGGAGGAAATTTTGGCGCTTCTGATCCGGATCTGGACCAATTGGATGGATTAACTCACAACGACGCGGCCATTCTTGAATTTGATTTTGTCGCTACCGGAGATACCGCTTACTTCAGATATGTATGGGCTTCTGAAGAATATCCTGAATATTCAGGCGCAGGTGGATGCGGCAATGTGAGTGACGTTTTCGGCTTTTTTCTTTCAGGACCAGGCATAAGTGGACCATTTTCAAATGATGCTATCAACATCGCACTTATTCCGGGAACTGAAGAATTCGTTTCGATTTTTAACCTCAATGGCGGTTGCGAAGGAACTGCAGTTGTTGGCGATGCAGACTGCAACTACTGCGAATACTATGTATACAATGGCGATGGTTTTACACAGCCTTATAGCACAGGGAATGAGTACGTGCAATACGATGGATTTACACTTGTATTAACGGCCGTGGCAGTGCTGGAATGCGGTCAGACCTATCACATAAAACTGGCATTGGCCGATGTGAGTGATACAGCTTTTGACAGCGCAGTTTTTATTGAAACCGATAGCTTCAGTTCATCGGGTTCCGTTACCTCTGGCGTAGAAAATCCTCCAACCATTGATTGGCCTAATAATCAAATCATGGAAGATTGTGTAGACGGTCAGTTCGTGATCAGCACAGCTGGTTTTGACGAAACGGTAGATACACTTTTCATAAACTGGGGCGGAACCGCGACGAACGGATTGGATTATGAAATGCTGGCGGACTTTATTGTGCTGGAAGAAGGGCAATCGCTCGATACGCTGGAAATTATTACGATTGCTGATGGATTTGGTGAAGGCTCAGAGACAATTGAAATTTCCTTCCCATTTGTAAATGAATGTGGTGATTTGG
>JBJXFC010000343.1:0-3178 GCA_046153915.1 Flavobacteriales bacterium | reverse complement strand
GGTGATTTAGAGTCGATCGAATCGGCAGCCAAACAATTATTATTCGATACGGATTTGTTCAACAAGAAAGTCCGACTATTAGGTATTCAGGTTTCTAATTTTGCGGATTTTGTACCCAGCCCACACAGGGGAGAAGAGTTTCAATTGAAACTGTTTTGAATTCATACTTTAATACGACCACGATGAACCCACGTACAAGTTATTCGCATTTTCCTGCAATCACTTTAGTTCCATTGGAGGTCCAACAATCGTCATAGACCGAACAGTAGCAAATGATGTACTCAAACTTTTGCTTCTGGATAATAGTGGCCAGTTTCAAAATCAATTGTGGATCTGTTAAATAAAATGCTCTTATTTTCTCACCGGGCGCTATGACTCTATTTTCTACGGCCGATGTTGATACATTTAGCGTATCTGTTCCAAGAAGCGTTGGTACTAGTTGGTTGTTCTTGATGATCTTTCCATTTAATCTGACTTCAATTTTCTTGACAATGGCCGGGCCAATTCCCTTGTTTTCCACTTCTAGAAATGCTTCAACAGGCACACCGTTTTTGGATGAGACAGATGTGCTGGATTCAACGTGCGGCCAAACACTAAAATGCTGCTGACTTTGCATCAGTTCTGCTTGGTGAATCATTATCCTAGCTTGATAAATGTAAACACATAGCGTAGCCAAGCTAATGACGATGGCAGAAATCGCAATGATTAATTCCGTTCTTATTCCCTTTTTTTGAATGGTTTGGTTTTCGATTTCCTCCATACGTGCTTGTGAGATAGTTTACAGATTAAATTTAGTTATTAACAGGGTTTACACAAAACAATTAAACGTATGTCAGACTAAGATGATCGAAGTCTTTTTGAGGTGCAGAAATTCATTTTCAACAAGCACAAGCCGACAACGAGGGTTATTTTGCGTAACACCATTTATTAATTTACAATAGTATTTTTCTTAATCATCACCACCTCAATTCCTTTTTCTTTCGCCATATTGTTGATTCGTTCTGTGTTTTGATTGATCGTAGAGCGGAGTTTTAACAATTCATCATCCACCATTTTGGTTAACATTTCGCGCACTTGTTCACCTTGTTGTGTTGGCGGGAAATCTCCTGCAGCTTGCTCGACCATCAAATGTGCCAATCGGTTATTCATCTTTATGCCGTAGTTCAAAGGATCTTGCACACTGCGATTTTTTGTTTGATGGATATTATTTTCATGAATTGTCAACTCGGCTTCAAACTTCTTTACTGCATCGATCAGTTCTTTGTATTGTGCTTCTGTCCCGACTTTATTTTTCAGCGAACCTAAATCTTCTTTAATCTTTCGAATGTCAATCACTCCTTGATTGGCATCAGTTACTTTGTCGCGCACTTTTATAAGGTAATCAAACTGCGCACGAAACTCTTCAGGAGTTGTGTTTACTTGTGGATCTTTCAAAATTTCAAATTCCTGCTCTTGCGATTCTCCACCTGCCTGTCCGGTAGGCAGGTTTACAGTGAGGCGAACTTTATACTTTCCGGGCACAGCTTTTGGCCCTTGATTAGGTGAACCATAGAAAACCATGCCGGGGAATGTTTTGTAACCCGCATATCGCATATCCCATACAAACCGATTACCTCCTGTTTTTACAGTAAGCTGCTCAGGTCTTTCCTTTGCTTTATTGCTGTAGGACTTGATCACTTCGCCATTGGCGGTTAAAAATTCCAATTTAGCATCCGTCTTATCATCAACCGACTTCAAATAATAATGAACGAGTACACCCCCAGGTCTGTTCTCGCCTTCTCCTTTGCGGGGCTCGCGATAGCCACCTTGACTTGGCATGCGATAGGTAGCAGCAGGCTTGAATAATACGGAAGTGTTCGTTGTCATATCTGACTTCAGTTGATGAAGAGGAGTCAAATCATCGATCATCCAAAAACTTCTGCCATGAGTAGCAGCAATCAGGTTATCATCTTTCACCGCAAGATCAGCAACCGGCACGGGCGGAAGATTCAATTGAAACTTTGCCCAACTGGCGCCATCATCAAAGGAGATCCACATGCCTTTTTCAGTGCCTGCATAAAGCAATCCCTGGCGTTTAGGATCAGCACGAACCACGCGCACAAATTCTTCTTTTGGAATGCCGGTGGTGATAACCGTCCATGTTTTTCCAAAGTCGTTGGTTTTATAGATATAAGGAGTGTAGTCACCGAATTTGTAGGAAGTAGCTACCGCATACGCTCCCCCTTTTACAAACGGA
Organism: Flavobacteriales bacterium; assembly: GCA_046153915.1. Taxonomy (GTDB): domain Bacteria; phylum Bacteroidota; class Bacteroidia; order Flavobacteriales_D; family Sanyastnellaceae; genus JANNVZ01. Next base: position 942 of record JBJXFC010000343.1, on the reverse strand, counting down.
TTTACATCGATACTATTCCACATATTGTACTTAGGCGATTGAGGAGGTGTTACGTTCTTCCAATTTTTTCCACCGTCTGTTGTTACATGAATAAGTCCGTCATCAGAGCCTGTCCAGATTTCATCTTTAGTATAAGGCGATTCACTGATCACAAATATGTTGGCGTAGTATTCTGCACCGGTATTGTCTTGCGTGATAGGGCCACCTGATGATTTGATGGTTTCCGGTTCACCTCGTGTTAAGTCCGGGCTGATTTCTTGCCAGCTTTGCCCACCATTGATGGTTGAATGTAAATGATTCGATCCCGCAAACAATTTTTTTGAATCATGTTTGCTGAACACCAACGGATAATTCCAATTGAAGCGATATTTCATTACCTCTACGCCAGAACCCGCAGGAAGATCAGGCCACACATTGGTACTTCGTTCCTGTCCGTTATCTAAATTCTGCATGCTCATGTAGCCCTTGTAGTCGCTGCCATAGATGATATTTGGATTTGTTGGATCGGGCGCGAGGTGAGCACTCTCCCCAATGGAAAGAGCCGTCCAATCTTTTTCAGTAATGGAGCTTCCATCGGTGCGATGAGGAATGCGTACGCTCGTGTTATCTTGTTGTGCGCCTAAAATATTATAAGGGAAAGAATTGTCAGTTGTGACACGATAAAACTGGGCTGTTGGTTGGTTGTGGTAGGTCGTCCAGTTTTCGCCACCGTCATTGGAGATTTGGGCACCTCCATCATCGGCAATTGCCATGCGTTGATTGTTGGCAGGATCAATCCACAAATCGTGATGATCACCATGAGGCGCATTTTTCAATTCAAAAGTTTTGCCGCCATCTTTGGAAACGCCATAGCTCACATTCATCACCCACACCTTGTCTTCATTTTGTGTATCGGCATAAATGCGGCAGTAATACCAGGCACGCTGAAGCAATGCACGGTCT
>JBJXFC010000342.1:0-2767 GCA_046153915.1 Flavobacteriales bacterium | reverse complement strand
TATCAGGTTATATCCTGCGATCACGAAATCAAGGAAACTCCTGGCATACCTACCAGAGCGAATTTCCAAAGAGCATTTACAGCGTAAAATTCCGCGATGAACTCCATGGCTATGCTGGAGGCGATTTTCTTCATATGTGGACAACTGCAGATGGCGGACAAACCTGGAGTTTTTATTGGCTGGGAAATCAGGTGCCTTTCAATGGTGAAGATAGACCTGCGATTCGTGATTTTGAATTCATCGACGAATCAAATTGGTATTTCTGCGGTGGCGAAAATCTGGGTGAAGGCGTACTTTATTCGAGCAATAACGCAGGCAATTCGTGGGAGTTCAAAATCACCGGAAATGAAATGCGTTGCATGGATGTATCATCTGACGGTACTTTATTATCAGGCGGACATGGCGCCATATGGCACATTCAAACTTCGGCCATGGATGCAACTCAATCCAATTTTGAAAACGATTTTATTACGTCATCCGCTCGTATGGACGATGGAACAATCCTTTTTTGCTCGTACGATGGAAAAATATATTCTTGCGCATCAGATGGAAACTCCCTGACAGAAAAAATGGATGGCAATCGATTGTTTGGTAAAAGAATCAACTGGAACGATATTCAATTCAGCGATGGAATCATTGTGGTATGCGGCAACGACGGCATGTTTGCCGAAAGTCAGGACAATGGATCATCGTGGAAAATTTCTCAACTGCAGCATGAACCCCATTTATTTTCGGTTGATTTTCTGCAAAATCAATGGTGGGCGGGCAGCGAAAATGGAAAATTATACAGGATAAAATGAAGATCAGGCAATTCATTTTAACTCTTCTATTTCCGTTTGCTTGCATGGTAATTCTATGCGCCTGTAATAATCAACATGAATTAAAACAAATCGTTCCTTCAACAACGAGTGTGTGGAAACCAACATGGGCCAAGGGTTTCGAAATTCAGGAATTGAGTGATTCATCCATCAACATTGTGCTTTTTAATCTAGAATCCAAAACGGACACGCTCAAAATCATCCATTGGAAACGGAGGAAAGTGGAACGCATAGCCTGCCTTTCTACTACACACATCGCACTGCTCGATAAACTGGGTCGACTGGATGTATTGAAGGGCGTAGGATTTGCTGACATGGCGCTCAATCAACACGCCCGCCAAAAGATCGATGCCGGTGAAATTAAAAACCTCACCACGGGTGATGATACCGATGCCGAAATTGTGCTCTCACTTCAACCGCAACTATTTCTGACCTATCCGTATGGCGGCATGAACACCGACCGATATGAATCAAACAATATCGTTTGTCTGCCCGTTTCAGAATACCTCGAAGAACATCCACTCGGTCGCGCAGAATGGATCATTCTTGTTGGATACTTGTTGGGCGAAGAAATGCAGGCAAAAACGGTTTTTGCTGAAATCGAATCCGATTATGTCAAGTTGCGCGAAACAGCCATGCAAGCGGCAAACAAACCCACGGTTTTCACCGGATCGTATGACAGTGGAAGTTGGTTTGCTCCTCCGGGAAATAGTTTTGCCGCACATTTTATCGAGGATGCAGGAGCTTCGTATGTTTTTTCAGATTCCAGTTCTTCAGGAAACATCGTAGTACCGGTTGAAGAATTTATTCTCAAAGTATATCGCGCAGATTTTTGGGGTAAAATTGTATTTGAGAAAAACGGCTTCGAATACAAATCACTTTTTGAAGACGACCCCCGTATTTCTAAAATTAAAGCCAATCAAAGTGGAAGGATTTTTTACTGCAATGCTGCCGAAAGTGATTATTTTGGGGATGCAATTGCCGAACCCGAAGTACTTCTTGCAGATTTAATTGCGATATTTCACCCCGAATTGATACCGAATCATCAACCAGTCTATTTTAAACCATTCTTTTTTTAAAAATGAAAAAACTCATTTACATCGCATTTCCCATCCTGTTAATCGCTTGTGTAGAAAATAACAAGCCATCTGGCCAAGGTGAAAATCCGAAACCTGCTGCCAACAAAACAAATGCTGTAGACAACAGAACGAATGAGATACCGTCTGCAAACCAAAAAGGGACCAGCACTTCCGGTGGCTCTCAATCATTGCAAGCGCCACAAGCGACAACAAACGGCACCAATCTTTCCAGTGCTTCTGTGCCAAGGGAATTAGAGGATGAAATCAAACGTGTCCTGGAATTATTTGGCAAACAAGATATAAAAGTTGGTGTCAACGAAGCTCCAATTGAAGCAACAAAGGCAACCAAACTTTTTGTCGGCGTGTATATGAAAAACAAATCGAAAGTCCAAAGTTGGGACGATTTTGTGAATGTTTTGTCTACTGAACCGACCACAAGCGGAAAGCCTTTTTTTGTGGTGGACAAGGAAAGAAAACAAACACCTCTTGGCGAATACCTGAATCAACTTCACAAAAAGAAATAAATCCATCTCTTGTTCTTCCGCATCCTGAAGTTTCCGCATTTTCTGTTTTTGTGCTTGTTTGCACTGTTGCTTCTTGCGTGCAATCCACATCCCGGATACGAAGAATTGGAGAGCGGGATTTACAAAAAACTAAACGCCTTTGCCGATTGTGATCCAGACCTTGATAAAGCTGAGTTTTTTATCCTGGATGTCGATTTTCGCCCCACGAATTCAAAAGACACTGCCTATCATTTCGAATTGCATCATGGCCGACTTACCGATCAACATGCGCCTTTTGGCATATCTACATTGCCTGTTGGGCTCAAGCTGCAGCATATACTTGACTCCATGCAATGCGGTGACGATA
>JBJXFC010000333.1:0-4436 GCA_046153915.1 Flavobacteriales bacterium | reverse complement strand
ATCATCAAAAAACGTATTGACCAATTTGGTGTAAGCCAGCCTACCATTCAAAAACAACTTCTCACTGGCCGCATCATTGTGGAATTGCCAGGTGTTGATAATCCAGATCGTATTATCGGAATAATTGGGACAACGGCAAATCTGGAGTTCTGGGATACATACCGCACCGATGAAGTGACAGGTAAAATTCTGGAAATTTTCTCGACTATCGGTAAAAAAACTGCACCTGATCTTTATTCACAAGATCCAGAACGCGAAAAGAAAGATTCATTGATGCGTGTTGCTATGCAAGTGCCTGGATTGGATTCTTTGGCGCAGGATTCAATTCGCAAGTTATATGCAGATAACACAGTTACTCCTGATAGCTTGTTAAGTGAAAAAGACCTCGCACGTAAATATCCATTGCGTGGTAAGTTTCAGCCTATCATGCAAAGCGGTGTGGCTGTGCTCGGACAATCACTCGTAGGAGATACTGCAACAGTAAATGCGATCTTCAACATGCCCGAAGCACGCGTTTTGTTGCCAAATGACCTCAAACTCGCTTGGGAATCAAAAGCCAATGCCAATGTGGTTTCGCTTTATGGTCTTAAGGCCGCAACAGGCAGCACGAAGTCGGAACTCGATGGCAAACACATTGTGGATGCACGCCAGACTTTCAGCGAAGTTGGTGCAGTTGAGGTTACGATGAATATGGATATCGAAGGTGCTGGTATCTGGAGAAAGATGACTGCGAAAAACGCGAGTGATAAAAATCGCCCAATCGCAATCGTAATGGATGGTAAAGTAATTTCCGCTCCTTCTGTTCAAAGTGAAATTCCAAATGGTTCATCTGTAATCACTTTTGGAAATCCGGGCAACGACAACACAAAAGTTCTGGAAGAAGCTACAGACCTTGCTGGTCTTTTGAAAGCTGGTTCACTTCCTGCTCCTGCTCGCATCATCGACCAGGTAACGGTAGGACCAAGCCTTGGAGCTGAAAATATTCAAGCGGGTATCTGGTCTTTCATTATCGCATTCATTGTGATTTTGATCTACATGGTATTCTACTACGCATGGGCAGGTTGGGCAGCCAACGTGGCTCTTGTTGCTAACTTGTTCTTCCTGATTGGAGCGCTTGTTTCATTGGGTGGTTCACTCACTCTTCCTGGTATCGCAGGTATCGTGCTTACCATGGGTATGGCAGTGGATGCGAACGTACTGATCTACGAACGTGTAAAAGAAGAATTGCGTTTGGGTAAAGGAATGAGTGCAGCGATGAAAGATGGTTTCATCAAAGCTTTGAGTGCGATTATCGATGGTAACGCAACGACCCTCCTCACTGGTTTGGTACTTTTCTATGTAGGTACAGGTCCTATCCGTGGTTTCGCAACTACTTTGATTATCGGTATCTTCACAACATTGTTCACTGCACTTTTGGTGTCGCGATTGATTTTGTACCGCCGTTTGGACAGCAAGAAACCAATCACCTTCTATAGCAATATCACGAAAAACTGGTTCACTAAAATGAACTTCGATTTCGTTAAGAAACGCTATGTATACTATGCCATCTCGGCTTCCATCCTGATTGCTGGTGGTATTTCAGCTCTTACCCGTGGAGACAATGCTTTCAACGTGGGTGTAGAATTCAAAGGTGGAACTTCTGCCAAGATTTCATTTGCACAATCTACAGATGACGAAGCTGTGCGCGCCGCACTTGCAACAAATCTGGTTGAGGCCAACGGACAAGTTGCACCTATCACCGTTCAACGTGTGAACAACGATGGAAAGCAATTTAAAATCACAACTGGTTATTTATCGGGCAGTGAAGTTGAAAACGTAGACCTTTTGGTAAAACAAAAAATCACTGATTCATTCAAAGGTCGGGAAGGTTTTGTGATCGACTCTGTAAACAAAGTGGATCCAAGCATGAGTGATGACTTCCGCAAGGAGGCCTATTGGGCAACCATCATATCATTGTTACTTGTTGGAGTTTACATCATGATCCGTTTCCGCAAATGGGACTTTGCTGTGGGTGCTACCGTTGCGTTGTTCCACGATGCGCTCATCGTTATTGCGGCATTCACTTTGTTAAATGGTATTGTTCCATTCTCTCTGGAGATCAACCAAAACTTCATCGGAGCCATTTTGACGATTGTTGGTTATTCGATCAACGATACCGTGGTAATCTTCGACCGTATTCGTGAATACTTCAATACCCGCAAAAATGCTCCATTGGAAAGCACAATCAACGATGCATTGAACAGCACGCTTGGTCGTTCTATCAATACATCCATGACGGTATTGCTCACCTTGCTTGTGATGTTTGTCTTCGGAAGTGATGACATTCGTGGTTTCTGCTTCGCTATGATTATCGGTGTAATTTCAGGGGTTTACTCTACACTCTTTATTGCATCACCAATCGTTGTGGATATGCGCAAACTTTTCAAAGGCAAATCGTCTTCGGATGCGAATGAAGATAAAAAAACAGTTGTTAAAGCAGCTACTGCATAATTGAACTGATTTTTCAGAAATACTTAAAGCCCTCGGAAATTCCGGGGGCTTTTCATTTTATTTCATGCCTGAATTCTTTAACCCAGATTCAAAGAATTACAGAGCTATAGAATTGCTTGGCTAACTGCATTACAAAGATTGAAAGCCCTGTTATGGCGCACGCTGCGCTGAAATTTCACCATTAAGAAATTAAGGACATTAAGATTCCTGCGGAATGTTTGCGAATAGAATTCGTATAGCGAAATGCTAAATTGAGTTGGCAGAATTTACAACTTTCCGTCTTTCATCACAAGTGTGCGATCAGCCATGCGGGCCAGTTCTTCGTTGTGAGTAACGATGATGAAAGTCTGATTGAATTTTTCGCGCAGATCAAAAAACAAATTGTGCAAATCGCGGGCGTTGTTAGAGTCGAGGTTTCCGCTTGGTTCATCAGCAAGCACCACTGCCGGATTGTTCATCAAAGCCCTTGCAACAGCAACACGCTGTTGTTCGCCTCCGCTGAGTTGACCGGGTTTGTGATCCATTCTGCCGTCCAATTTCAAAAATGAAAGAAGTTCTTTGGCCCTACCTTCTGCCTGTACCTGCGATTGGCCGCCAATAAACGCGGGAATGCAGACATTCTCCAAAGCTGTAAATTCAGGCAGGAGATTGTGAAACTGAAAGATAAATCCAATGTTTTTATTGCGAAAAAGTGCGAGTTGATCAGAAGACATTTTGGTAAGATCACGCGCATCAAATTTGAGTTGACCCTGATCTGGCCGGTCGAGCGTACCGATAATATGCAGCAGCGTGCTTTTGCCCGCTCCGCTTGCTCCTACAATACTTACCACTTCACCCCGATTGATAGTGACATCCACACCCTTCAAAACCTGAAGGGTGCCGTATGTTTTGGTGATACCTGAAACTTCAATCATAATGCGTTGCAAATAACGCACTCCCCTGCTCAGGAAACAAATGAAATGGCAATGATCGGATTGAAACTAACGAAGCACAGTGAGATGGCCGGTAAGTTCTTCTACTTCGATTCGATCTTTCAACTGGTATTCGATGCGATAAGTATAGACTCCATCCATGGCGTAATGCTCTGCCTGATTGACGCTGGCAATCCAGGGCACATTTGCATTGTTGGTTGAAAATACCATATCTCCCCAACGATTGTAGACGGAACATTGAAAACTACGCAGACGATCTAAACTACCCTGAACGAAAAAATAATCATTGACGCCATCGTCATCGGCTGTGATGCAATTGGGTATATACAGGGCGAAGTCATCCTCAAGTGTTAGATTTTTTTGAATGGAATCCACGCATCCTGTTATGGAATCCATGGCCATCAAAACCAGCGTATATGATCCCGGTTCAAAGCTTTGCTCCAAAACGGGATTTTCTTCTGATGAAAATAGCACTTCGTTTAATGTCCAGCCAAAGCCATTGGACTCTGAACTTTCATTCTGCAAAAACAACTGATTGTCCTCCCATGAATAGTCAAAATCTGCTACCACCGGATTATCTAGAACAAAAATGAGTGTGGTATCAAAAGAACATCCGTTATTGTCTGTTACAGCAATAGCATAGTTGCCTTCGGAAACCGGGCTGGTAAGTGCATTCAATTCAATCCCATTCGATTCCACAACAAAAGGCTCTTCGCCGGCCAACGGAAGGATGGTAAATTGTCCATCAGCGAGGCATGTTGGCTCCACTGTTGACACAGCTACCTGAAGCACATCATCCTGAAGGACTTCAATTTCAATTTCGGTCGTGCAATTTCCTGCATCCGTAATTTCAACAGTATACACGCCGGGTTCAGCCATTTGGAAAGTCGCAGCTCCCATTTCATCCGCGTTTTGCAAAAGACCCGATGCATTTGACAAAGCATATGCATACGGCCCGCTTCCATTCACAGGAGTAACCTCTATAAAACCCGGATTTCAGGTGCAGTAGATGGC
>JBJXFC010000332.1:0-5871 GCA_046153915.1 Flavobacteriales bacterium | reverse complement strand
TGGAAGCTGGTTTGACCTACAAAGTTGACTTCGACGTTAACTCTCTGGCTACCGGTATCTACATGTTCCGCATCACTCAAAACGGACAAACTGAAATGGGTAGACTGGTGATTAATAAGTAATCGGTTAAAACCTTTAACCTCATAAAAAGAGCCCGGATCGCATGATCCGGGCTTTTTTATTGAAGAATATCCCAAATCAGAACCTTTGAGCGTAATCGCCGTAGAAGTCGCTTTGAATAAGGAATATTTGAACGCGATGTATCATAAAATCATACTACTTTGCGGAGTTATCATGCTTGCACTAACAGGTGCAACTCAAAGCAATCCGTTGGATCAGGCCAGAGAAGCCTATGCAGAGAAGGATTATTCCAGAGCATTGAGTGCTGCAGATTTGCAGATACAACAGCAAGCCACACCCGAAGCTTATATGTTGCGTGCTGACTGCCTGCACAAATTAGAAGACTACAATCACGCACTCGATGATTATGACAAAGCCAGGCAACAAGGATACCTTGGAGATGACCTCTATCTCAACCGTGGTATTTGCAAAATATCCATAGAACTCTACGACGGAGCGCGCGCCGATTTGATGTCATACCTCCAGAAGAACGAGAATGACCCAAAAGGATATTATTGGCTGGCAGTAATTGAATACATGAATGCAGAAAACAAAGCATGCCAGAGATACATAGATGAAGCCATTTTTCTTGATAGCACCTATGCAGAGGCCTATTATCTGAGAGGCGCCAACTACGTTGATACCAAAAAAAACAATCTGGCCTACGAGGACTTTTCAATTGCCTATCAACTCAAACCAGATTTACACAGGGCAAAATTAAACATGGCCACTTTGCTTATAGACATGGGACGATTTAAGTATGCCATAGAGGTATTGACAGAGTTAAAACTGGAGGATCCAACCATCATCAAAGAAACACTCTATTACCGAGGTGAAGCCATGTACAATATGCACGACATGGAAGGCGCCTGTGGAGACTGGGTAGAAGCCGCAGAAATGGGAGATGAAGATTCCGAAGACATGTACAAACGGCTTTGTATCGACAAAAACGACAAGCCACGCTTTAAACGAAGCAGCTATTTCCAGTTTTGATCAGGAAACTCTCACCCACGTTTGAGTTCTGAAAAACCAGCCCCAATATCCTCGCAATTCAAGCTTATTGGTATCGTTGGCATTCAGCCACATTTCACATTTATAAATCTTACCGTTTTTAGGATCACAAATGGTGCCGCCCTGGTAATACCCATCCTTTAATTTCATGTTACGGATAATTTGCATACCGATAATTTTGGTATTCTTTCGATCATCTTCGCATTTATCACAAACGGGATCTTGTACTTCGTCCGGTTTGCGAAATAATTGAATGATTTTACCGAAAATTTCGCCATTGTACTCATAGATTTCTACGATGCTTTTGGCTTCTCCTGTTTCATCGTCTATGGATTTCCATTTACCAAGAATAGTTTGTGAAAAACAAGTTGTGCAGGTCAATACACACATCAAAAGGAAAAGAGCTTTTTTCATTCTTTCAACGAATTTTTAATGATTGCAGGTGGAGTTTCGGGCTTGGGCACGCTGCGTTTGGCTTTGCGAATACTCATATTGAGCTCGTAACCCATCAGCACAATCATACAATTAAAATTGAGCCAAATAAGCAAAACCATCAACGTACCAAGCGATCCGTATAACTTATTATAGCTGCCAAAATTATTAACGAAATAAGCAAAAGCCAACGATGTAATAACAAAAACAAAGGTGGCAAAAGTTGCGCCCACATTCATAAATCTCCAGCGCCGCCATTTCCTACCGACACCAACCTGATAAAGCGCTCCAATCATGGTATAAACAAGCAGAATCGAAACAATCCATTTGGCCATATTGAGAATTGGGATATAACCCCGATCTCCAATAATTCCGATTTCGTGAAGGTAGTTGAACAATGTTCCACTAAAAATAATGAGCAGCACGGCGAGCGTCATAAAGAAACCGAGTACAAATATGAGCAGGATACTTGCGATGCGCATTACCCAGGGGTTGCCTTTTTCATCAAGATGATAGCTGGAATTAAACCCGATTAGGATGGCATTGATGCTGTTGCTGGCATAATAAATCACGAGAATAAAACCAATACTGAGAAGTCCGCTGTGTTTATTGTTGAGCAAGTCTTTTAGCGTTCCTTCAAACAAAGAGAATGTATCACCCGGAAAAAATCCACTGATACTATCGAAAAGATTTTCGTGAAAATTGGCAACAGGTATATAAGGTATCAACGTGAGCAACATAATTATACCCGGAAAAAACGCCAAAAACAACCGAAATGAAATCGCCGAGGCACGGGTAGCTATTTGCCCTTTCATCACCGCTTCAATAAAAAACTGCAACACATACCAAAGCGATAGCCCTTGAAATCCGGGCGGTTTTACCCTATCCAGAAACCGGATAAATTTGGCTATCCAGGAAATTTTACGAAGTTTTTTCTGCCAGTTAACGACCATTGCAATTTTGAGTGCTCAATAATAACCACGGAACTCCCTGTCAAAATTTACCGCAATGTAGAGAATAAAGAATACGTTGTTAATCGCGCTTTTTTAAGCGCGTCTGAATTCTGCTTATGAGGTCTTTCAATCCCTCCTGGAAATGATCACTGTTGTCAACCACCAGATCACAGGATGGTATAAAAGGTTCGAGGTAAAGCCTTTCTGAAGGCCTAACATGATTTTCCCATTGGTACCTCACTTCTTGTTCAGGATAACCGCGTTCCTTTCCATCTCGCGCAATGCGGCGCAAAAGCCGTTTCTCATGGTGTACCTCAATATACACTTTATAATCGAGCCGACTGCGAATTTCGTCATAGTGAAAAACAAATAGTCCCTCCATAATAATTACAGGTGCAGGATGCACAATCACCCTTTCGGGCTGCCACGCAGGATTGTTGAAATTGTATTCCAGCAACTCAATGCTATGTCCATTTGACAGGTTGAGCATGTCTTTGTAAAAAGTATGACGGTTTATGGAAGTTGGCATATCAAAATTGATCACCCCGTTCTCATCAACGTGCTGTTTCTCTTTTGGTTCGTAGTAATTGTCCTGAGAAACCAACGCCACTTCCCTGGGCGCAAAATGACTCATCAATTCGCGAAGAAAGGTCGTTTTACCTGAACCACTTCCGCCAGCAATGCCTATAACGTAAACTTCTTCATTCATTTTGCAGACTGCTTTTTTATCTCCTCCAATATTTGAGTCAAATCTGTTTCATCTTCTATTAGCACAAAAGAACCATGGCCCATAGCTCCTACCATTTCCAGGTTTCCAGCCGCAAATGTATTTGGTTGGATACCAACGAGGCTGGTCACCAACTTTTTCTTTGATGCTTTTTTCACCAATTTATCTATCTCCTTCTGATCTTCAGGTTGAAACGCTCCATCCGTAACTACAATCAACTGGTTGTTTCCTTCCTTGATATACTCTTCCTTCAAAATAGAATAGGCCATTTTAAAACCTTTGGCCCCTGCGGTATTGCCGTCGGCAAGCATATGATCTACAGTGATATGCAATACATCCTTTTGCCCGCCTGTTGTTGTTTCAAGTAAAACCTTCGCCTGATCGTTGTAACTTATCAAGGTTATTTTATCACCCGGTCTCAGAGCGTTGATCAATTCGTGCATAGACTTTCGCATCAAATCCATGCGTTCTCCTTTGTTCATGCTGCTGCTGGCGTCGAGGAGAAACACCATGTTGTTTAATTTGTATTTGCTTTCGGGCAAAACCACACTTTCGGGAACCAACACCTCCATTGAATCCGATTTCACTGATGTTACAACAATGTCTGGAACTACTTCAGCAATCGGCGGAATGTCCTCAATAATTTCGTTCTTTACCGGATCGAGTTCAAAACGGAAATAGGCATGACCATTATTCACGTAGGAGACTATATCCTTCTTCAAGAAATTTTGATGAAGGGCCGTCAAACGGTAATAGCCAATGGGCATCGATTTGGAAATTTTCCCTTCTGCATTGGTGGCTAATTTGGATTGAACAACTTTATCTTCCTCTATACGAATTTCTGCTCCTTTAATTGGCTCACCCGTTTCTGCATTTACCACTTCAAACAAAACTGTATTGTCCACACAACAATCGGCAGCTTGTCTGGAAAAATCGGGACAAGCCAGATGATCCTCCGGATTTAAATATTGCACATCGGCAGTAACAGGAAAAATAATGGGTTCGTTCAACGACGCAAAATGAAATTCAATCTTTTCATTGAAAGGTCCTTTTAGCCGCGGTTTAAATTTCACCCGAATTGTGATGCTGCTATCCGGCAACAGCGTTTTTGAACTGGCAACAACGTCATATTCGTGTGAGAAAGTAGTTCTGAGTAGAAAGTCCTTTTTGTCAGATCTATTCTGTACGATAATATCTACTACCCATTGTGTTGAAGGCAAAGTTGTGCCAAAAGCCAATTTCGATGGATTGATGGTGATCTGCGCGCTGGATGAGTTCCAACAAAGTGCAAACGTTCCAACGAATAAGAAAAACATGATATGTCGGCGAATCCGTAGTTTATCCATTCAATTTGGTGAGCTCATCAGCGATTTTTCGATCGTTGGCCAGACGTGGAATTTTGTTTTGTCCACCCAGTTTACCAATCGATTTCATATATGCATGAAATGTGCCCTTTTTCAGAAACGTAACTACACAAGGTCTTAGTACATGGCCTTTGATTAAATCCCGATAATACACATTTTGTCGCTGCATTATTTCGTCCAGGCCTTGTCCAAGAGCACTTGTGGACAAATGATCATCATCCGATTCCACAAACCATTCGTGGTATGGAAGTCCATCCGTAGGCGCCACCAGGGGTGCAACATGAAATTCGGAAATGGCGACACCAAGCTTTGTGCACGCCTCAGTCATGGCATTGTCTACTTCCTCGCCTATCACATGTTCGCCAAATGCACTCGTGTAATGTTTGATTCTGCCTGTCACTTTTATACGTGGTGGATTGATCGAAACAAACTTTACTGTATCACCAATGCTGTATGCCCAAAGGCCCGCATTGTTGCTAAGTACCAGCGCATAGTTGACACCGATTTCGACATCCTTCAAAGAAAGTCTTTCGCGGTTGTCATCGAAAAACTGATCTGCAGGAATAAACTCAAAAAAGATTCCTGAGTTGACATTCAACAACAAACCTTCGTGTTTTTGAGAATCTTGAAATGCAATAAAACCTTCGCTTGCAGGATACAATTCAATGGTTGGAATTTCTTTCCCAATGAGTTCGAAAAAACCTTTGCGATAAGGCTCAAAATTGATTCCGCCGTAAACAAACAAACTGAAATCCGGAAAAATTTCACGAATGTATTTCTTACCTGTTTTCTTCAAAAGGATTTCAAAATACATCTGCACCCAACTAGGAATTCCGCTGATGAGTGTCATGTTTTCTTTAGACGTTTCTTCGGCAATGGCATTGACTTTGGTCTCCCAGTCTTCGATGCAATTGGTTTCATACTTGGGCATGCGATTGCGCTGCAGATAAGCAGGGACATGATTTGCAACGATGCCGCTCAATCTTCCAAAAGGAATTCCACTCTCCAGTTTATCGAGTTTCGGACTGCCTTGCAGAAAGATCATTTTGCCATTTACAAATTCGGAATGGCCCGTTTCGGCGATATAACACAACAAAGCATTGCGTGCGCTGCTGATGTGATTGGGCATCGAATCTCTGGTAAGTGGAATGTATTTGGTGCCGCTGGTGGTGCCGCTGGTTTTGCAGAAATAAGAAGGCAATCCAGGCCATAACACGCTGCTTTCTCCGTTACGAGCCCGCAGTATGTATGGAGCAATTTCCTC
>JBJXFC010000027.1:0-4390 GCA_046153915.1 Flavobacteriales bacterium | reverse complement strand
GCAGTTCCATTCCAGGTTACAACTACCATGTCTTGAACATCGAGGCTACTGAGTGGCGGCCGTGTAAAAATCAGTTGTGCTTCTCCGCAATCTTCGTAAATCGTATTGGCTTCGGGTCCGCCCACATTGATACTCAGATCAACATCTACTACGGCATTGGAACTGAAACTGCCTTCTTCGAGAATTACGATAGACTCTAGCGCAGTATCACTTCCGTCTGCGATGGCCAGTTTAATATGATACGTTTCTCCGCATTGCACAAGGCTGAATGCTTCAAGAACGACGGTATATCCATCAATAAAAATGCCTTCATTGGTTGGATTATCGATGTAATAATCCGAATACTGCTGATCGTTTACGGAACTAATGGTAATTGGAATTTCCGGATCTGTATCCGGAATACTTGCAATGTTCACTGACCCATTTGGAAAACCCGGAGGTGAGTCATAAGGACCAGTTATTCCGGGACCACTTAGGAAGAAAGCGAAAATGTCGTTGAAGGAAGAATTCACCCATTCGAGGTATTCATCACTTCCGAAAATGTAGTTGAAACGCAGGGTATCTCCTGTTGGAACAAAATCAAATTCGAGAATACTCACATCATTTACACTACCAACACTAAAGCTTTGACCAATCAAAGGTGGAACAGAATTGGCAACCGTCAGCAAATCAGGGTCACCCGAAACGCCAGTACAGCCTGTGTTCCAAAGAGAATTAAACGCACCGGTAATATTCTGAACGTGGTCTGAACTAAGTACAATTCCACCATCGATGTTTAACCCAACCGAGTTGCCCTCGTGCATGTAACCGATCTGTGCGAAACATCCTGTATAAGAAATATTCGAAGCTTGCACACCATTGCCCAAAAGCACATCCTGAACATATTGCTCGATGGAAAGTGAATCTACAATGAGTTGGGCTGCAGAATTGAGTGTCAGTGACACAAAACAGATACAGAGTACCGTCAGTTTTTTCATTTTGGTTGGTTTATCGCTAACTAGACAGCTAATTTACGGTGTTGGTTGCCATGATACAGATTAAAAAAAACTGCATTTTTCCACGTAATCCTTGCAATAAACCGCATTATGGTCAGATTTGCACCATGGACATCATAGGAAAGGCAGCAACTAACTACTTCTTTAACAAAGATCCAGAGTCCATTCAGCTTTTTATTGACGGATATGCAGATGCTGAAATGCCACCTTCTGTATTTTTCAGGACACATTCAAAATTAAAAAGTCTGGAACAGGACGCACTTTCTCTTTGCAGAGGTAAAACCCTGGATGTTGGAGCGTGCGCCGGGAATTATTCACTTGAACTTATCAAGCAAGGAATCGAAGTTACCTCTCTGGATGTGAGTCCTTTGTTATGCAAAATCATGGTTAAAAGAAACTTGCCCAATGTGGTCCAACAAGATATTATGCATTTGACCAGGGAGAAATACGATACAATTCTTTTGATGATGAATGGATTTGGAATTGCCCGTGAGATGAGACTGCTTCCAACATTTCTGGGACATCTTAAAAGTTTACTCGCTCCGGGCGGACAGATACTAGGTGATACAACCGACATTCATTATTTCGAAGCCGATAAAAAAATCAGAGGAAGAAAGTCTAAGAACAAAGCCTATATCGGTGACGTTGAATTTCGCCTCTCTTACAAAGGTGAAAACGAAGAATTCCTGTGGGTTTACCCCGATCCTGACGCACTCTCGAAATGTGCGATTGAAGCAGGACTTCAGCCTTTGATTGCCAAAAAAGGAAGGGATTTTTCTTACCTCATGAAATTGGTGAATCGCGAAGATTAAGCGAATTCTTTCAGTTCGCTCATCAATTTTTTTCTCGCGTGAAAAATGCGACTTTTCACCGTACCCATCGGAATGGCCATCGCATTCGATATTTCATCGTAGTGATATCCATCCATAAACATCTGAAATGGCGTGCGGTATTCATAAGCCAAATCCGTGATGGCTTTGTTAATGTCCTTTTCATTGATTTTGCGGTTTACCGTATCCTCACTTACTTTCGCATAATTGAGAAAATACTGGTTGGAAGTTCCGTCGGTAAAGGTTTTGCGCAATTGTTTTCTTTTGTAATTATTGATGAAAATGTTGCGCATAATGGTGAATAACCATCCTTTAAAATTGGTACCGTCTTCAAAGTGTTCTTTGTAACGCAGGGCTTTCAACAAAGTATCCTGTAACAGATCCTCTGCATCTGCCACATTGCGGGTGAAATTGTATGCGAAACTCTTAAGGAATTTGGCGTTTGTGGCCACCATTTGATTGAATTCAAGCGTGCTCATATCGTTTTGTTTAATTTTACATTGCAAATCTTAAACAAAATAACTCCCGATCAAAGGATTTTGTTTAAAATATATCTTAAACAATTTAACAAAATAATAATTTAGCCCATAACAATTTGAATTATAGCTATTTACTGCTAATTCAAAAAAAAATGATTTGATTTGGATCAAGCCGATGCTCAAAAAAGCTTCAGGCCGTTTTTGTCTGCTTGAGTTCGGCCAGCAAAGCTTCAGCACCCGGATAGACATTGATGACATTTATATCGGGTGATTTTATTCCGGTAAGGACATTTCCAGTGAGGTGGAATAAGCAATCTGTTCCATCAAACTCCTTGCTTATTTTTTTGAGATAGTCGTTTACAAGCAGCGTTGGAGGATGGGTAGTGAATATGGAAACAAATTCGACATTGCCCAGACGCTGATACACTTGTGTGAGATCTTCCAGTGGCACCGATTGCCCAAGAAAAATGACTCTGTGTCCGGCCTTTTTTAAGGAGTAATAAATGACAATCAGCGAAAGTTCATGGATTTCAAGCTCTGGAAGAAAGAGCACATAGGTGCGCGTTGCTTCAACAGCAGAAACTGTGGGCAGAGCATTAACTGTGGCAAACATCTTTTGACGAACGAGTCCACTTATGAAATGCTCCTGAGCAGGACAAATGGCTCCAGCCTGCCAGAGGTATCCAATTTGTTTCAGGAAAGGAATAAACAGTTCTCCGTAGGTTCTCTCTAGTCCGTTTTCATTCAAATAGGGCTCAACAACACTGTTGAAAAGCGGCTCATCGTAATTGAGCATTGCCATTTTAAGCAAATGCATCAATTGATGTCCGGTGTGATCAGGGCGCGTGTGCGCGACAATAATCTCCTGCATCTCCTTCTCGCTGAGATTTGCGATTTTGGAAATTTTGTACCCCAGATTATTCAATAAGCTCACGTTGAGCAGGAGCTTTAAATCTTTGTCGGTGTATTTGCGGATATTGGTATCCGACCTCTCTGGGGCCAACAAACCGTAACGTTGCTCCCAGATGCGGATGGTATGCGCCTTGACACCCGAAAAACTCTCTAGTTCTTTTATTGAAAATTCCTGAAATTTCATCTTGATGTCAACTTATTCTGTAATAACTACCTGCTTATTCGATTGTTCAATATTCAGTCAATTTTCTTCACAGCGCCATCTTCTGCGGGATAAATATCCCCATTTTTATCGACTAAGCCAAATACGCACGGAGGTTGTGGGCCCGGGACGTCAAATCTCTGAAATACATTGTCAGACGAAATAATCCGAAAAATTCTCGCTGAGCGGCCATATTTGCAGCCATCAACAAACACCTTTGTTTTTTATGGTAAAATGCGCCATCATTGGCTATGGATATTGGGGGCCCAACCTGGTCCGCAATTTTTCATCGGTTCCGGGAGCCGCTGTTCACACTGTGGTCGATCTGCGTCCAGAACGACTGGAGATTGTAAGGAAGTCATATCCCACTATCGAAGTGACTTCGGATATCGATTCGCTTTGGAGCAATCCCGAAATTGACGCTGTGATTATTGCTACACCGGTATTTACACATTATCCCCTCGCCAAAAAAGCCCTGGAAGCAGGCAAACACGTGTTGCTGGAAAAACCCATGACAGACACTGTAGCCCATGCCAACGAGTTGATTGCATTGTCAACTGCAAACAACAAAGTGCTGATGGTAGATCATACTTTTTTATATACAGGTGCTGTTCAGAAAATGAAAAGTCTGATTGAAAGCGGCGAAATTGGTAAAGTGAAATACTTCGACAGCACACGCATCAATCTCGGACTCATTCAGCAGGATGTGAATGTGTTGTGGGATTTGGCTCCACATGACATTTCCATTTTGGATTACCTCATTCAGGAAACACCTCGCAGTGTGCAGGCAACGGGCGTGAGTCATATCCACAATGGCATCGAAAACATCGCTTACCTCACGGTGAATTACACCAATGATTTTATTGCACACTTCAATTGTTCGTGGTCGTCGCCCGTGAAGATCCGCATGATGCTGGTAGGAGGCGATAAAAAAATGATTGTCTTCAACGACATGGAACCGACCGAAAAAAT
>JBJXFC010000312.1:0-4004 GCA_046153915.1 Flavobacteriales bacterium | reverse complement strand
CTTCTGAAATCCAATGCCTGCGCTGCATTTATGCATTCGATTGCAAGAATTGAATGAAGATTTTCGACCACCCGGAAACACTTCGTTGCGGCATTTGCGCCCATACTCACATGGTCTTCTTGTCCGTTGCTGCTGTCTATTGTATCTACCGATGAAGGCGTGCACAGTTGTTTGTTCTGCGAAACAATACTTGCAGCCGTGTATTGCGGAATCATAAAGCCACTGTTTAATCCTGCGTCCTTTATCAAATAAGGATCCAGTCCGCGTTTTCCTCCAATAAGTTTGTAAGTTCTTCGCTCCGAAATACTGCCTAGTTCGGCCAATGCGATGCACAAAAAATCGAGTGACAACGCAAGAGGCTGACCGTGAAAATTTCCACCAGAAATAATCCGATCTTCATCGGGAAAAACAATGGGATTATCAGTAACAGAGTTGATTTCTGTTTCCACGATTCCCCGCACATAATCAACGGCATCAAGCGATGCTCCATGCACTTGAGGAATACATCTGAAACTATATGGATCCTGAACTTCTTGTTTGGCTTGAATCTGAATTTCGCTTCCAACAAGAATATCGCGAATCATTTTTGCAGCTTTTATCTGACCAGCATGCGGACGAATTGCATGTGTGAGATGTTCGAAAGGTTCTGGTCTGGCATCGTATCCATCAATAGACATTGCGGCAATCACAGCGCCCGTCTCAATTAACGATTCTGATTTCATCAAACACCACGAAGCGTATGCACTCATAAACTGAGTGCCGTTTATCAATGCGAGTCCTTCTTTGCTTTTAAGGCGAATCGGCTCCAAACCTGTTTGCTTTAATGCATCACTGGATTTCATCCTTTTCCCTTTAAAATACACTTCGCCTTCTCCGAGCAAAGGGATCGACAAATGCGCGAGAGGAGCCAAATCTCCGCTGGCTCCAAGTGAACCCTGCTGATACACAACAGGAAGAATATCGTTATTGTAAAAATCGATGAGGCGCTCAACAGTTGCAACTTGCACGGCACTGTGGCCATGACTCAGTCCCTGAATCTTCAACAACAACATCAATTTCACGATAGTCTGAGGTACCTCCTCGCCCATTCCGCAGGCATGAGACAGCAATAAATTGCGTTGCAACAATTCCAACTGTGAATCATCAATACGTGTATTGCACAACGACCCAAATCCGGTATTGATGCCATAGATTGGTAAAGATTCCCGATCAAGTTTATTGTCCATGTATAGCCTGCATTTTTCAATGGACTCGCGCGCTTCGGCCGATAGCACAAGTTTTTTCTTCTCTACAATTATTTGACGCAATCTGGCAAGGGTCAATTTTTCGGAAGTCTGGATAATATGATGGTCAGAAGACATGGTAATAGCTTTGAAGGCGCCGAAAGTAAAACAAGGCCGACTTTTCTCTTGCGAAATCGTCCATTTGCCTTCCATCTGTTCAGTTTGCCGCAGAAATCATGATTTCAGATGATTTTTGCAAGCTTTAGTACATTCGCACTTCAAAAAAATCAAGTTAACCGACATGAACCTCAAACATTTTGCACTTCTCGGTGCCGTCATAAGCAGCTCGGGAGCCTTTTCACAACAAATAAAATTTGAAGAATACGACCTTAAAAATGGGCTTCACGTCATTCTTCATGAAGATCACTCTACTCCCATTGTAGCCGTTACGGTAATGTATCATGTCGGCTCAAAAAATGAAACCGCCGGTCGTTCAGGAATGGCTCACTTCTTCGAACACCTCTTGTTTGAAGGCAGCGAAAACATTGGTCGTTCACAATATTCCAAGTATGTAGAAAATGCGGGTGGTGGTCTCAATGCCAACACCTCTCAGGACCGCACATTCTATTACGAATTGTTGCCAAGTAATCAACTGGAGCTAGGGCTTTGGCTGGAAAGTGAGCGCATGATGCATGCCAAAGTGGAGCAAATTGGCATCGAAACTCAACGTGAAGTTGTAAAGGAAGAAAAACGTCAGCGTTACGACAATCAGCCTTATGGTATGCTTTTTCCATCGACTCTGGATGCCGCTTTTGACGTTCATCCATACTCCAGCACCCCCATCGGCACTATGGACGACCTCAACGCCGCCAAAGAAGTAGATTTTCAAAATTTCTACAAGACATTTTATGTTCCCAACAATGCAGTTCTCAGCATTGCAGGTGATATCAATGTTGAAGAAACGAAAGCGCTGATCAAAAAATATTTCGGTGAAATCGAAAAAGGCACCACTGAAATTCCACTCCCAACCGTGATGGAACCACTTTACAAGGGCGAATTCCGCGATACCATTGGAGTTAAAGATGAACTTCCGATGGTTGTGCAGGCATATCACATCCCGGCTCAGGGCACAACAGACTTCTATGCAGTGGATATGCTAAATCAGTTGCTTTCACAAGGTCAGAGTTCCAGACTCAATAAATCACTGGTAGATGAAAAGGAAATAGCTCTTTTTTGTGGTGCATTCACATATAACACAGAGCATCCAGGACTCACTTTGGCTTTTGGTTTGGCCAACATGGGTGTAGATCCACTTCAGTTAGAAATAGGCATGAATGAAGAAGTGGAAACAGTTAAAACAGAAATGATTTCTGATAAGGAATTCGAAAAACTGCGCAACCAGGTAGAAAACGATTTTGTAGCCCGAAACTCCACTGTAGCAGGTATTGCAGAAAGTCTGGCCAATTATCACATGTATTTTGGTGATACGAATCTCATCAATACAGAAATTCAGAAGTATATGGCGGTTACCAAAGAAGATCTGATGAATGTTGCGAAGAAATACTACACCAAAGAAAATCGTGTGGTCTTGTATTTCCTTCACGACGATTCGCTCTCCAAATAATTCCATTCCAAATTGTTTCTCAAGCATTCATAACAACATGAAAAAGATATATAGCCTTTCATTTATAGCTGCATTGGCTTTTTTAGTGGCATGCAGCCCCAAAGTAGACCGAAGCCATGCACCAGCCGCCGGCCCAGCGCCGGTTATTCAAATTGGCGAAGCGCAACAATTTCAACTTGCCAACGGCCTCAAAGTAATAGTGGTAGAAAACCATAAACTGCCCACAGTAAGCTACAATATTACACTTGACCTCGATCCTGTGAGCGAAGGAACTAAAGCTGGATACGTAAGCATGGCCGGAGAACTCCTTAAAAGTGGAACAACTGCGCGCTCTAAAGCCCAAATTGATGAAGCAGTGGATTACATCGGAGCCTCACTCAATAGCAGTGCAACCGGAGTTGGAGGTAACTGTCTTGTAAAACACAGCGAAAAATTTCTCGATGTCATGAGCGATGTTTTGCTCCATCCATCCTTTCCGGAGGATGAAATCCAGAAAAGTGTCAAACAAGCTTTATCAGGACTTGCCAGCGGAAAAACGGATCCCAATTCTATCTCAGAAAACATTTCATCCATTATGAATTATGGCAGCAATCACCCCTACGGAGAATTGATTACAGAAGCATCCGTTTCTGCCATACAACGCAGCGATCTCGTTTCATACTATACCAGCAACTTCAAACCGGGAGTGGCTTATATGGTCATTGTTGGCGATATCACGCTAGATAAGGCAAAAGAGCAGGCTGAAAAATATTTTGGCGCCTGGAAAGGTGGAACAGTAGCACCAAGAGTCTATGATCAACCCAAGGCTCCCGGAGCAAATCGCGTGGGATTTGTGCCACTACCAGGCGCCGTTCAAAGCGTAATAGACGTTACTTATCCAATTGATCTCAAACCAGGCACTCAGGATGCAATTGTGGCCAGTGTTCTCAATAATATTCTTGGCGGCAGCGGTTTTCAGGCACGTTTGATGCAAAATCTTCGCGAGGACAAGGCTTATACCTATGGTGCTTATTCTGCAATTTCTTCGGATGAAGTGATTGGAAGTTTCAGCGCCGGGGCGAGTGTTCGCAACGAAGTGACCGATAGTTCTATTACACAAATCATTTATGAAATGGAACGCCTCGTCAACGAACCTGTTCCGGATAGCACTTTGACTA
>JBJXFC010000310.1:0-18322 GCA_046153915.1 Flavobacteriales bacterium | reverse complement strand
GATATCTTCGCGGGCGAATGACAGGTCACTTAAGGAATGACAGTCTGTTAATCGGTAAATCGAAGTCCGAAATATTGGAGATGCTTGGACCGTCAGAAGACGACTCAGATCTCACTCGTCTAAATTATCTTATCAATCATGGAAATACAGGTACAATGGGTCTGGGGGGTCCCTGGATGTTTGATTTCACAGTGATTCTTGATTCTACTACACACAAAGTAATTGAAGTGACTTGTAGGGATTAATTTCGGTGAACACAATTCATGGCAGAAAAAAACCGCCCTTTTCTGAGCGGTCTTTTTATTATTCAATTATCCATTAATTATTCAAACTGAATCGAAGTGCAATACCGGTCGAAATATTCGATGTAGGGAATGACGTCGAAATTTTTGGTTTGTTAATTTGATGATCGTAGAAGAAACGGATTTGCAAACTCTGACTGATTTGCATATCAGCGCTGCTCTTGATACTCCACAAACGTTGTCCAGCCGTAGGTTGGCTCTGCTCCTCCACCATTTTGCGAATAAGCGTTACGTTATCCCGCATGGTCAAATCACATCGGAAATTGACCGTCGTATTTTTCAAAATCTGGATTGGAAGTTTGCTGCCCTTCTTGCGACCGAAAGGATTTGGCACTTCCACAATTTTATATCCCAATCCAACGGTTATAGAGTTGCTCTTGTTTTCTGTGATCTGGTAGTTCGATAAACCAAGTGCAACGGTGCGATCGCGTTTGTATTCAAACTTCACCTGGGGTTCATTCACTTTGTCCTTGTTGTTTTTCTTCTTCACTTTCAAGGTCATATCAATGGAAATTGGAACCAGATTCTCAGTGATGTTCACCGTATTGATTTGTCTTTGGCTTATGAAATTGCGGTGTTCACTTTGATCCAGCGAGTCAGGCAAACCAAGTGCATTTTCATGATAGTTCAGATTGGAAATGTAACTGGTGGTCACCGTCGATTTGTAAGAATGTCTAACGTTGAACTGCTTGAAATACTTCTTCACTGCATTCAATTTGGTCAGACCATCATAAGTCACTGTCCAGTTTGGTCTCACTTTGGTTTTAAATACATCTAGTGAAGTTTCATTGATAGACTGTCCCGTATAAGCTGCAATGAATGCAGGAATAACAACGTCCTGCGATGTAGGACCCCAACCTGAATAAAATCCATTGGCAAGCGGCGTCGACTCATTGTATGTTTCACCATTGAGGCGATTTGAAATAGCCAACCTATTGTCGAGGAATTGCCTGAAAGTTGGACTATTCCATCCATCATCAGGATTGTCTTTTGAAAATGCCGTAGGCCAGGCAATGATGGAAGCACTGAAATTGCCCGTCTCCATGGGCGAGTCAAAAACAAAAGCGTCAGAAAGATCGTCGAGTCGGAAAAAACTGGTGAGATTTCGACCTTCTGTGCGGTTGGCCGTTAGCTCTATTTTGAAACTCTTAATCGGCTCCAGATTGATTTTGTAATTCCATGTCTCGCTGTACGTTTCACTGTACTGCGTATTCAAAGAAGGCAATCGAATCAGCCAGTCGTTCTGTGCAGCGTTCAGGGCAAAATTTTCACCGGTTGGATTGCCCCAGATATCGGTATTCTGCTGACCGGCAACAAAGTCAAATCCAGGCGCTTCAAAATTATTGTCCATGCCTATCATCTGAGTCTTGCGGTTGTAGCCGGGAACAAGCATACCTTCATTGCGGGTATACGAACCACTCACATTGCGGATCATCATCATCAGGCGAAGAAGCGCCTCCCCTGGTTTAAACTCAACTTTTTCTTCTTTCTCCTTTTTATCGTCATTACCAAAACCATCTTTATCTGTAGGATCTTCTTTGCCTTTCGGTTTTTTGTCATCCTTTTTATCCTTCTTACCGGCATTGATGGCCTTCAATTTCTCCGATTTGTTATACAACGTTTCGAAATTGGCTTGTCCATTCAAGGTGAGTTGACGTGAGTTTTGAATGGTATTGCCCAACGAGTCTTGTGTAAATGGTGCACGATCCCAACGGTATGTTGCCGCATAGCGTGCGTCGCTGCTAATGAAATCGATCAGCGGAAATTTATCAAAAGGCAATTTATAACTAAGTGAACCGGCGTGATTGAAGGTGGTTGTATTGCCGAGGTTTTGAATATTTCCCCAAACAGTATCTTTATATGCCTGATACCAATCCGTGTCTTCTTTGTCAATAACACCGCGCGGTTCTCCAACAAGCGCCAGGTTATTTGCATTGTAGTCTAATTTCAAAGATTTGGCGATGTCGTACTTAAACGTGTAACCACGCGTCCAGTTCCATGTTTTCTGTGCCTGGGTCTGGATAAGAATATCGCTATAAACGCCTGTAAGTTCGAGGGTATTGTTACGAATACGACTCTCTTCGTAGGTGCGATTCATCTCGGTGTGAAATCCAAATTGCTTTATTCCGGGATAGAAATTAAACTCCTTAATCCATTTCAGATACTTAGATGTTTTAACTCCGGGGATCTTTGCGAATGGTTTTATCTCTTTCGGTTTATTCTGGAAGGCATAGTCGAAAGCTCCTTTGTATTGTTTGTTGAGTTGCCAGTCCACATTGATATCGCGGTGATACAATTCATTGTAGGAATATGAAACAGAAAAATTCTCAACGTCATAAAAATGCGGTTTACCACCACCGCCGGCACCTGCTCCGGCACCTCCAGGATCTGGAACTTTTTCAGTTTTGGCATCTGGCTTATCACCTTCAGGAACGTCCGCACCTTTCTTGGGTGAAATACGCACGTTGGTAAAATTGATACTCCGTCGTTTGGTATAATCCTGTGATTTTTTCTTCAGTGGTTTGCTCACGTTTGGCAGATCGTCCATAATAAGGTCAGGTTGCAACGGACTGAATTTTGGTGTTCTCACCTGTTCATTGTAGCCCACATACATCGGCAAGGAAACTCCCCAGTTTTCAGGGAAGAATTTACCCAGTTGCAATGTAGAGTTTGCATCCAACCCAAGGATGGTTTCCTGTTGACGCTGCTGCACACGTTGTTCAATTTGACCCCAGCCGGGCGTGCTGATATTACCAGCAACAGCGAGCGTACCGAAATCCGCAAGTGTTGCATTCATTCTGGCCAACGCAGCCCATCCACCCTTCTGGTTAAATTCTGACATCCGCAATTCATTCACCCATATTACGGCACATTTTGGAAGTCCATCATCCGTACTTTCAAAAGCATTGCCACTGCGCAGCGGATTGCGCACACCAATCATCAAAATAGTGACATTGGCAAGGTTCGGATTCCCCTTCACACTTACTCGTGCGTTGCCAAGCATTTTGGTGTATTCTACCAACGCCGACTGTGAGGTAGGGCGACCTGCCTTGAGATTTTGTAATTCAGAAAGGTCAATGTCAAAATTATTGGCTTCGGGCCAGATTGCTTCGTCGTCGCCGGTATACCAGGGAGTAAGATACATCGGCAATTCATACTCATAATAATTCTGATCAAAGTCAGAACCGAGACGCACAAAAACCGTGAGGTCTTTATCTGTTATGTCGGCTTGATTTCCCAATGCTTCAGCGTGGGCAAACATGCGCAGCTTGCCATACTGGCGCATATCAAAATTCACGGTGCGATAAGCAGCGCGGCTATCACCATCTTCGAGATTGCATACCTGATATGAAAGCGATTGTTCGTTCAAACTTCTCAGGTTCGCACTTGCCACGTCCTGCTCGCGAATAATGCCCGGTGGCACTACATATGGAACGGGATTGCGGTTACCGTTTTCTTCGATATTCACAGCCGCAATATTGAATACCGTTGGTTCCGGATCGTTCGGCTCAGAAACTTGTGGTGACTCCAGATTGCCCGTAAACTTCCTCCACTCACCACGCACCAGTTCGAGGCGTGCAAATCGAAGAGTTACAGGTTCTTTCCATCCTTTAAGATACATGCGGATATAGCGAATTGAACGGAAATCGGCGATACCACCAACACGTTCATCAAATTCTTTAACAGGAACCTTAAACTGATACCAGCGAATAACTTTTTCGGATCCATCGTTCACCGTGCGGGTAATTTCAAAACTATCGGTGATGTAATTTTTTCCAATATTGTTAGCTCCCAAATCTTCCGGATGCAAACTCACTTTGTACTGGAAATAACTTTCAATCAGATTCAAAGTAAGATCCTGATTGATGTCCTCACTATTGGGAATGGTGGTTGCCGCAATTGGATAACCATTTGGACTTGTTGTATTTGAATTGCCCTCATTGCTATTGAAGTGTTTGTAGCGCTGAACAGTATTCAAACCTGCATTATCCGCTTCCGGACTTCTAAAGAACTGGTAATTGTCTGCAGATGGATCGGCCGCATATGCACTGAAAGCGGTAGGGTCAAGATAGCCCTGCAACTGCAACAGCCAATCATTGAAGAATGTTTGTTCAGCTCCATCATTGAGTCCATCCATACCGATATCCTGGGCAAAATAAGTTCCTTCAGAATTGTCGAAAGCATTTACTACGTTGAAATTTGAGGAAGAAGGGAAATTTCCCCAGTTGCTGGTTTCAACTAACACGTTTGGTTGATTGGCACTTGGGAAGCCATTCTCGTAGGTCCAGTTCGCATCCTTTAAAACGTCTTCACTCACGTTACCCAAATTAAAATAAAGATCACCACCACTCACCTGACCTTCTTCAACGGCATCGGTATTGAATGGGTCCATTAACCAGAATTGAATGAACTCTACGTTGCTAGCTTCAAAATCGGTTGTAGTTAATGAGCGTTGGATACCTCCCCAGCGCGACTCAGGTTCAGCCAGCGTTCCGTCAGTATTCAATCCTGCAGAAAACAGAGAACCATTTGGCAACTCGTAGTTGTACATGCCCCGTTCTTTCGGATAATACGAAAGGTCAAGTGTTGCAATATTGGGCGGAGTACCAGGAGGCAATTGGCGATTCGGAAAAACTTCGCCTTCCAGAATTTCGCGCATGCGATGATCAATGTACCATTTATTGTCATCTGCAAAAATATTATCGGGAGAAAGTCCATTGGTTTGCCGGAAGAATAGCGGATCAATGACATACCAACTCAATTTGGCTCTGTTGTAGCCTGTTGGCAAACTATCAATCAAACTCGCTTCAGGAAACAACGTGGGTTGAGATTGCGGAGTGGTGGCCATAAACCATTGGTTCAAACTTCGCAGATCAATTACACTTTGGCTGCCTTCAAAGTCGTCCACATAGGCATTTCCGTCTTTGGAAACAGCTTTACTGTGCCCGGGGAAAATGCGCGCAGCTTCTGCTGAGATATTGATGCTCGATTTTGCCTTTGTTTCTATGAATGGAATTCCGTCGACCAATCGGGTTATGAATGGAGCTTCCTTTTGGAATGCCCCGTCTATTCCAACAGTAGTATTGTTTACAGGATCATCTCCAATATTTACTTTTTGAGTTACAGGGCGTTCGCGCAAATTCATCAACGTTCCACCTACTGTAAGATTTTCATTGAAAGTATAATCAAACCGGGTTCCTAAAAGTGTTCTAAACTGCAGGTTAAAAAGCGAATTACTTTCAACAGAAACCTTAATTGGTTGTCCGCTGCTGAGAACTCCTTCATTGAGAATTCGCACGCGACCCAAATTGTAATCAACGGTATAATCAATACCCTCAGTAAGTCTGATTCCTCCTGCTGTAACAGATACTGCACCTTGCGGAATGTTCAATGCATTAAGCGAAATCTCTGATCCCGATGCAGATTGATATTGACCTTTAATTCTAAAGCGATTGAGGTTTGGGAATAGTATCTGAGCGGCTGTTTTGGTGGAGTCATACAAAGGTTGATAGACTACCTGAGAAACAACCTGATCGGCAAGCGTTTGATTATCTGGCAGTGCATCGCGGATTTTTTTCTCGAGGTGAGTTCCAAACGGTTCTCTTACCGGAAAGTATACCCGACCTGCCTGAGCATCTATCAATCCTCCGCTTGTTGCCGCATTGGGAATAAAATCAAAAAATGCATCGGGATAGGGCATTTGTTGCGCATCGATGCGGTCGAGATTCAATACCTGAAGCAGTAGCTTTCCATTCAGTGGCTCGCGTGGAATATAGTTTTGATTTACACCTGTTGCCGGATTGTTGTACCAAACATCCAGACGGAAGTTTTCTGGCGCAACACCGAAGGCTCCAAGGTTGTAAACGTTTTTCATCATGTTGTCCCACAATTGTGCGGGCTGATTGTTGTCAAGTTTTACGCGTGTGATACTTGGCTTGATAAGCTTCAACACAAGTGATTGTGGAGCTGCGAATCCATCCTGCGAAATGGTACCTACCTGATACGTTTGTCCGTTCAATGTGTATTCGTAAGCCACACAAAGAACCTCGGCGTTGTTTAGCGATTGTTTCAGCGATACAAAACCCAGACGCGAATTGTAAGTGTACTCAGACGGGTTCAGTCTGCGCATGTTGTTCACCTTTTCGTAGTGGGTACCATTGCGGTATTCGCCATATTCTGCATTGTTGGTAATGGCCTGAACAGCCTGGGTACCGCCGAGAACGGCCTGAGAAAATGCAGCTCCATCTGTAGCATCCCGGTAAATATCGTTGTTCAGGTTACTTGGATTACCCAATTGTGTCACGGCAATATCACCGCGATTGAATTGCAGATTTGGATCCTGACCTATTACGTCGACAAGGTCATTGTTCATAAATTGCTTTGCTTCACCGAGATCGGCAAAAGCGACCACATTTCGCACATCGAGCGTATTGCTCTGCAGGTTCACCAACCACACTTCGATGCGGGTTACGTTGACTCCGCTACCCACAACAGGCAACGACGCCATTGCCTGATCGTATTGATCACGAAACCATCCACTGAGGAAATAGTGGCGATTTGCTTCGTAGTTATCTGCAGTGATATCAAAGTTTTGTGTCTGTGCGCCGCCTTGAATATTGATTTCTTTTCGTTCGCCTTTTTGCTGTGAGAAAATGGTAGTGTTTCTAAGCTTACCCCATTTAGTCGCGATTTTTCCACCAAACAAACTTGTACTTCCCTGAATCAGTTGTCCTTGCAAAGGAAGACTGACGTTTCCGAGCTCAATTTTCTGAATGATCTGATCTTCATCACCCGTGTACTCGAGCTTCATTTGATTTTCGAAGTCAAACGTACTCTCTGTGTTGTAGTTCACATTCAACTTCATGCGGGTTCCGATATTACCGATGACATTGAGTTGGATTTTTTGATCGAAGTCGAATGTGGTTAACCGGCGCTGACGGATTGGAATACGTGGATTATCGGTTTTGGAAATATTTATTCCGAAGGTAAGTTCTGCGCTACCCTGAGGCCGGATTTCAATTTCATTGCTTCCGAAAATACCTTCAAAACCCTCTCCTCCTATTTTGATGATTTTGGACACTCCGCGGTTTGCTTCATCCTCTTCTTCCTGGATTTGTTTCCAGTATTCGCTGATGTTGCCGTCGATTCCATGATCCATGTATTCATCGAGTGTTAGGGTTGTGCGCGGGCGATAGTCGAGATCGTCGCCTATGGTCTGCACCAGTTCATACTCTCCGGTTAGTGGATTGTATTCAACCTTGTACTTGATGTTGTCTGGAAGCGGAATTTGGATTCCGCTGGATTCATCACTCGGATTGACATTGTCTTCATTGGGCCAGATAGGTGGCTCAGTTTCGGTAGTGTCAGTTTCAGTGGTATCCGCAGGCAATGCATAAAAATCTTCAGGATGTATTCCAGGCCTGGCGGCGCGCACATACGAACCCGATTTCAGTTCACGGATGGTGGAATTGGCAAATCCAAGCCACACGGTGGCTGATAGCACGCAGAAAGAGCATAGTCGGATAGCGGCAGAGGTCCAGCTTGTCTTGTTCACGAATTTTGAGAGGCTTCTACAATTGTTTTAAAACTTGTTTGATAAGATCTTCTAAACTGATTCCAGGTTGCTGCAAGGCAATCTTATCAATTACTTTTTCGGTTTTGGTTTTCTCTAGTCCCAGTGAGGCCAGCGCGGCTAACGCTTCCTGTTTTTGATTATTGTGTGGGAATGAAATTTTTTCGAGATTACCATCACTCGTTTTGGCTATTTTATCATGTAAATCAACTATTATGCGTTCGGCAGTTTTTTCCCCAATTCCTTTAATTCGCTTAAATCCAGCTACATCGCGCATCAAAATCATTTGTTTCACCTCATCTGTGCTGCTGCCGCTAAGTACCATGCGTGCCGTATTTGGTCCAATGCCACTGACGGAAATCAGTTTGCGAAAAACATCGCGTTCATTTTCATCAGCAAAACCATAAAGATTGAGCGAAAAATCATTCGAATTGATAGAAAAATGGGTGTATAATCTCACTTCTTCTGAATTGGGCAGCCGGCCAAAAGTGTTGAGTGAAATATGCATAAAGTAGGCTACCCCGCTCACATCAATAACTGCGTGAACCGGACTCTTTTCGACAAGCCGACCTTTTAAATAATGTAGCATAGGTAGCAAAAAGCTCTATTTCAGCAATTTAGAAATATAGCTCCCCATTTGTAAACGGGTTGCAACAGTAGGGATTAAAACGCGACCAGACAAGGGAGCACAACCGAAAAAAGGAGCGTATGTTTCTGGTATTTTAAGTGTTAAGCGTAAAAGGTCGGCAAAGCCTATTATTCCAATCCTATCCAATTGATTTACAGCAACAAAAAATGGACAACTGTCCTTCGGGCCGCTTTCCAGCAACCATTTTCGTTACAATTCTCTCACAATTTGAAAAAACTTTTTCGCCGACCCAACCCACAATCCATATCCCACGTGTATGGTTCTGAACTTAAAAAAATGATTCCATGAAAAAACACCTACTTTTTTTCGCACTCTTTTTATCCGCCGGTCAACTCGCTTTTGCGCAAGATGTAAATATTTCCGGCACCGTTTTATGCCCGGATGGCACACAATTCACTTCGGATGGCATAAATTATATATTCCTGAGTGTTGGTGGAAATGGTTGCTGCACTGACTCGATAGGAGTTCCGTTAGATGAAAACGGTTCATTTGACTACTCATTTGTGGGTGAGATTGAGGGCATATTCTCACTTTGGTATGCTGATTCAGACGGCTATTATGTGGTGGTCCCGGTTACGTATGATCCAGACAACATGTCATTCGTTTTTGAATTTAACGCATGCGAAGAAATTGTGGATCCATGTGTTGTAGACATCACTTTTGAAGGGGATAGTCAGTTGGAGGGAGAAACTCTTATTTATCTCGAAACTACAACCAATGTTGTTGACCCTATTTACCTATGGGAATTCGGTGATGGCGGAACAAGTACAGATCCAAACCCCGTTCACGTTTACAATGAAATTGGAACCTATACCATTTGTGTTTCGGTAACAGGCGGTGGTTGCACTGCTTCAGATTGCATTGATATTACTGTGGACGCAGAAGGCAACGGACAAGAAGGCGGAGGCATGATGGTGCAGGGCTTTACCCTGATTGTAAATGGTGGAGTTTCTTCGACAAGCGAATTAACGACCACTGAGATTTCGGTATATCCCAATCCGATCTCATCAGGCAATTCCATCTTCGTAAACTCGCCCCAGGCGTTGCGTGGAGAAATGACCCTCTACTCCGGCGCTGGTGTACTTTTGGAAAAAAGCACAATGACACTTGCGAGCGGCACGACCGTTCTTCCGCTCAACATGAACCAGCTCACTCCCGGTGTTTATTTTTTACAATTACGCGATCAATCCGGAAAAACGCATCAGTTTAAACTGATTTATTGAGATATCAAATTATTTTGTCATTGGGTTGTAGCGATACAACCCAATGTTCATTTTTATGAAGCCTGTCCCTATTGAAATACTTCAAAATTGCCAGCGAAAAGATCGCAGGGCTCAATACGAGCTATTTCAATTGGTGCATGGATTCATGACCGGGCTTTGCAAACGGTATTATCTCAACAAGGAAGACCGTTCATCCATAGCGAATGCCGCATTCCTGAAGCTGCTGAAATCTCTCGAAAACAAAATTCCCGATGGAAGTCTGGAAGCCTGGTGCAGAACAATCACCATGAATACCATCATTGATGATTTTAGAAAAAATAAAAAGAGGATAAGCATGATGACAACCAACAACGAGGCTATGGGAGAAGACATAAGCGAAGCCACCTATAATGAAGTGAATGCCAAATTTGAAAAAGAAGAATTCGAAAATCTATTGCATCAACTTCCTGAAATGACTCGCTATGTTTTTAATCTTTTTGCAATCGAAGGATTTACACATGCAGAAATTGCCTCCAACCTTCATATTTCGGATGGTACCAGCAAATGGCACGTTTCGGAAGCAAGAAGACTTTTAAAAATGGCATTGGAAAAAAGTATCTCTAAGCGTGCATGATGATGGAGAAGGACCGTATAAATATCGACAAGCTTTTTCGGGAAAACCTGAGTTCGAGGGAAGTTATTCCATCTGATTCAGATTGGGCTGAAATTGAAAATGCCCTCAATGAAAAGAAAAACAAAGGTGGTTTTTGGCTTTGGTCCATTGCCCTTGTAATTGTTTTATCCGCCTGCACATGCATCTATTTGTTCTCAGATTCAAGTGCATCTGATAATCATTCTAATACCGTTTCGGCAAATGCACCTGGCGCGCACTATAACGCCACACCTTCCGAACCGCTTTCGTCAAACAACGATACGACCGGGCATTCCCCTGATAATCTAATCAAAACCGAAATCAATACTTCCGACAATAATATTGTTTCATCAACACAGTCAGAAAACATTAAAACAAGCCAAAAACCTGTTAGCAATAAAAACAGATATGCTTTCGAAAATAAAAGTCGCACGGAGTCTATTAAAGGCGCGAGCAAACAATCCGGATTAAATCGAAATGCACTAAATCAGGATGCAAATCTTAAGAACATTGGGTTACCAATACGAAGTGAAATCCCACCAGGGGAAATCGATAATTCTGAATTCACAAATGAATACTTAGAACAAGACAATCAAAGCATCAGAGAAAAATCAGATCTTATAAATTTAGTTGATACAACGACTTATACCTATCCCAAAAAGTTCTTTCCGACACTTCGCGAATTAAATCTAAAAACAGGTTTTATCAGGACAGAACCATTCGAATTAGAACGTCCAAATACCAGGCTCCCAAAAGGTGATGATGCACTCACCCGTTGGTCCATTCTTGGTTCCCTCTCATCGGGAATCACATCATCCAAAATTGATAAAACCAATTTTAACCTTGAGAAAAGAAATGATCAGGAATTGCCCTCAATGCATTGGGGAATACAACTTGGAATGAAATACCAAATGGGCCGTTCCGGATTTGGACTGGGCCTTGAGTTTGGTCGTTACGGTGAAAACGTTCAATACACAAATGAGATCCTTACAAGATATGAATATACAACCGCCGAATGGCAAGAGGTGAAGGTCATAGAAACAATATGGGATACAGTTTGGGTAGGTCAAAAATGGTATCTGGATTCAATTGACGTAATCACATTTGATACACTTCTGATTGAAACCAACCATTCATATGATTCTCTCATAACAGATAACTCCATTACCGAAAGAAATGGCACAACATCGATACAAAACATTTCGATACCTATTCAATATCAATTCGACGTTATCAGATTTCGGGAAAAAGCCACTCTGTTTTTGAGTGGTTCGTTGCAAATGGATTATGCTCTCATTCGAAAGGCCTATTACCTGAATACAGATTCAAATGAACTCAGCGATATTCGAAGTATGACAAGTTATAAAACACTGAACTCAAGCGCATCGCTTGGCGTGGGATTGCGATTGAATCATAGCAAAAGACTTATGTCTACCATCGAAATTTATTACAGATCCAATTTATTTAGCTGGAACACCGACTTCAATCACCGCTACAATACAACCGGAGTGCGATTGGGAATTGGGTACCGGCTTTGATCAGAATCACTCCCCCTTCAACTGCGCGTCCACAACGGCAATGCGCACCATGTTGAGTATTTCACGCACAGAACAACCCATTTGAAGGATGTGATAACTCTTTTTCATTCCCAGAAGAACGGGTCCGGTAACCTCCAATCCAGCAATTTCCTGTAGTAATTTATAGGCAATATTACCTGCAGCCAGATTGGGGAAAATCAGCGTATTGATCTTATGTCCATTCAGACGACTAAAAGGAAAATTCTCTTTGAGCATCTCACTGTTTAATGCAAAATTGGCTTGAAGTTCTCCATCCACAATTAAATCCGGATAGGTGCGGTGCAATATCTCAGCAGCCTTTGCGACCTTTTCTGCATCGCGTCCTTCTGCTGATCCAAAATTGCTGTAACTCAACAAGGCCACTTTGGGTGTAATTTTCATTTTAGAAATAGCCTCAGAAACACGCAATGTAATTTCAACGAGGTCTTCTGCCGTTGGATCAACATTTACTGTTGTATCCGCGAAAAACAAAGGCCCTTGTTTGGTTTCTACAATGTACATTCCGCAAACGCGTTTTACTCCTTCCGCCACACCGAGGGTTTGCAAAGCGGGTCTGATCACACGTCCATAATTGCGCGTCATTCCGCTAATAACGGCATCTGCCTGGCCTGTATCAACCATCATAGCACCAAAGAAATTTCTTTCACGCATGGCGCGAATGGCTTCAATTTCAGTAAGACCTTTTCTTTTTCTTTTCTCAAATAATTTTCTTCCAAACAATTCCCTTTCAGCCAGCCTTTCTTCAGAGCGCGGATCAATGATGAGTGCGCCACTCAATTCGAGTTCTGCATCTTCGATCATCTTGCGAATCTTCACTTCATCTCCGAGCAATATCGGAATAGCTACTCCTTCGTCTTGAGCTTGCTGTGCTGCCTTAAGTATTTTAAAATTATCACCTTCTGCAAATACGACGCGTTTAGGCGATTTCCTCGCTCTTTCCGCAATACTTCGGGTGAGCTGATTGTCTCTACCCATCCGTTTTTGCAGCTCCTGATGATAAAGATCCCAATCGGGAATCTGAACGCGTGCAACACCGCTCTCCATCGCAGCTTTTGCCACTGCCGTGCTCACCACAGTAATCAATCGTGGGTCGAGCGGTTTTGGTATGATGTAGTCCTTTCCAAACGAAAGAGTCTTTAAATCATAAGCTTCAATAACTTCCTCCGGAACCTGTTCCTTGGCCAATTCAGCAAGCGCTTTTACGGCAGCAAGTTTCATTTCATCGTTGATGCATTTTGCGCGGACATCCAGCGCACCTCTGAAAATAAAAGGAAACCCAAGTACATTGTTAACCTGATTGGGATGATCGCTTCGGCCGGTTGCCATGATGATATCCTCACGTGATTCGATAGCAAGATCGTATGCAATTTCTGGATCGGGATTGGCCATCGCGAATACAATGGGATTGGCTGACATGGATTTTAACATCTGCGGAGTCACCAGATCTGCCTGTGATAAGCCGAGGAAAACATCTGCCCCAGCCATGGCTTCTTCCAGATTTGCGTAACGCGTATCACCATGCGCAAATCGCGCTTTACGATGATCAATATCCTTTCTGTCTTTGTGAATTAACCCCTTTGAATCGAACATATAGACATTGTGCAAATCAACTCCGAGTTTGATCATCAGATCTACACATGAAAGGGCTGCGGCTCCTGCCCCGCTCACTACCATACGCACATCCTTCATTTTTTTTCCGGCAATTTCACACGCATTGATTAATGCGGCGCTGCTTATAATCGCGGTGCCGTGCTGATCGTCGTGCATAATTGGAATATCCAACAAAGCCTTTAGCTTTTCTTCAATTTCAAAAGCTTCGGGAGCTTTGATGTCTTCCAGATTGATACCGCCAAATGTGGGAGCAATATTTCGCACGGTATTCACAAATTCGTCCACTTCGGTAGCCTTCACTTCGATATCGATACCATCGATGTCTGCAAATATTTTAAAGAGCATTCCTTTGCCTTCCATCACGGGTTTGCTGGCCTCGGGACCCAGATTTCCAAGACCAAGAATGGCAGTTCCATTGCTGATGATGGCAACCAGATTTCCTTTTGCAGTGTAGCGGTATACGTCGTCTGGATTGGCTGCGATGGCCAAAACCGGTTCGGCTACTCCGGGTGAATATGCCAGAGCAAGGTCGCGTTGCGAACTGTGGGGTTTAGTCGGAATTATTTCGAGTTTGCCTTTTCTCCCCAATTCGTGGTAATCCAATGCTTCCTGCCGGCGAATATGATTCATAAGTAGTATAAAATAGGGGCCTAAAATAGAACGGGAAAAAGGGTGAATGTCAATGTCAACCGAGATGTTACCACCATAACTGCATTTTCAAGATCACAACCAATTGATTAAGCGACAAAAAAAAGCCACCGAATTACCGGTGGCTTTCCAAGAATAGATCGTTTACTATTTAGCAATCACAAGCCTTTTCGTCTCGAAAACACGGCCTTCGTTTTCAATGCTAATAAAGTAGATACCATTTTCAAAATCGGCTGCTTCAATGATGAGTCCGCCGCTGGCCTGGCTAAGGTCAACTTCTTTCATAATAGCGCCAACCAGATTGTGTATTTTAATTTTACCATTGCTTGGCCTAGTAGCAAAATCATAAGAAACCACTGCGGTTTTGGTTACCGGATTTGGGCTAATAGCACTGATATTCGCAGTAGCTTTGATTTCAGATGCGCTCAGGTTACAATCAGCATCAACGCAGAAGTTGACACAGGTAGTAACTACCACGTCCGGATTGTTATTGTCAAACCAGTTGAAACAAACCTTGGACTGTCCGGCGTTTCCATAGTGGCGCAGTTTAAAGTAAAAAGTCTCAGTTGATTGACCGGCACCCAGCGTAACAACATCGTTGAGCGCATAACTATTGGTAGTAAAGGGAGAGCAAGTTTGACCCCAGCAATACTGATATTTATGACCCTCCGTCAACATCACAAGGGTAGAAGTGCAGCGCAGACTCATTGTGGATGCCGTATTATTTGTTACGGTAATTTCACCGTGCAATTCTTCATCCTCCATAGATGCAGTGCCATACAACACCTCAATAGGTGCATCAAGTGTCACTATCTGAGCCTGAGAGAAAAGGGCTGCAACTGCTGTAAACAAACAAAGTAAGATTTTTTTCATGTCCGAAATTTTGACCAAATTTAATCCATCCTGATCCAATTCAAAAGCCTAAAAAACGATTTGTTGGTTTTCTAAACCCACCGAAACCATTGATTCCGTTCGAAAATGGAGTCTTAGCAGTACCATAATTCTTTGAATGGTGAACCCTCCATAAATGACTTTCGTTAACTTCGCCTCCGACATCGGTCACTTTCATTCCTACCAATTTTCATTGTGAACTATTGGGCTTTTTGAATCTTGGTATGGTAATTGAAAACCGGGCGTCATCCAATCATAAAACCCATTGCATCGATGAAAAATTTGATTTTTACACTCGCTTTGTTACCCCTTTTATCTTCCTTTAATACAGCCGATGTTGCCAGTCTGCCGAGTGTGCAGCTCAAGAATCTTGATGGAGCCTCCATTGATACAGGTACCATTTCAAACGACGGTAATCCGGTTTTGATCTGTTTTTGGGCTACCTGGTGCAGTCCGTGCAAAAAGGAACTGAATGCGTATTCTGAGTTGTACGAAGAATGGAAAACAGAAACTGGTGTAAAAATATATGCCATCACCATTGACGACCAACGAACAGTAAACACTGTTAAACCTTATATAAATTCCGTTAGCTGGGAGTATGAAATCCTCCTGGATGTAAACAAAACATTTTCGCAGGCCATGGGCGTAAATTCACCTCCACATACGTTTCTTCTTGACGGCGCAGGAAATATCGTTTGGCAACATGTAGGTTATTCAGCTGGCGACGAAGAAGAAGTTTTCGAGCAATTGAAGAAGTACAAAAAACAGTAATCCAATTTTCACCAAAATAGAATGCCCCGGTTTTGAATGACCGGGGTTTTTTGTTTTCTACATTAGCGCTCTAATTTTTTAAACCCACTATATGAAAATCCGGTTTAAGTCGGGTGTAATGGCCGCAATCAGTTTAACCTTATCCTATGTCTCTTTTGGACAATCAACCTCAGAAACAAAAGGTCAACTGCACGGCAATTACCAGGTACTATGGCAGCAATACAACGAAGATACGCTCATAGGCGCTCAGGTACCGGATGCCAAAGCAGCTTTGAATGCGTATGGAAATATCACATACAACTACGGCCATTTTACCGCTGGTGTGCGTTTCGAACATTATCAGAATGCCGTTCTTGGATTTCCGGGAAGATTTCATGGAACCGGAATTGGCAATAGATATGCACGGTATAACAACGAAGGTTTGGATATTACAGTAGGCAATTTCTACGAACAATTTGGCAATGGAATGGCCTTCAGAACTTATTGGGAGCCCAATCTGGGAATCGACAATGCCATGGACGGAATCCGGGTGCTTTACAATCCATTTCGCGGCATTTATCTGAAAGGAGTTTATGGCCAACAGCGCTTCGACTTCAACAACCGGTTGATCAATGGCGATGGAATAGTGCGGGGAGTTGATGGCGAAATCAACCTTGCCGAATTGATGCCTGGTTTTGATTCAACAGGAAAATTCAATGTTACGCTTGGAGCAAGTTTTGTAAGCAAATACGAAGCTGGTGAAACGATCGAAAAAGACGGAGAAGTATTGCGCCTGCCAAACAACGTTGGGGCCACTGGGGTTCGCGCTAAAATTCAGTACGGCGATTTTCAGATCAACGGAGAATATGTCACCAAAATAAATGATCCAAACGCCGACAACAATTTCATTTACAAAGAAGGCAAAGGAATTTTTGTAAATACGGCTTACAGCAAAAAAGGAATAGGTATATCCCTCAATGGAAAATTCATAGACAACATGGCGTTTCGAAGCAGTCGAACTGCATTGCTTTTTGATGTGCCAATCAATTATCTTCCTGCCATCACACGCCAGCACACATACAACCTTGCTGCTACGCTCTACCCCTACGCAACCGTATTGAATGGTGAATGTGGATTAAGTGGAGAATTTTTCTACACCTTCAAAAAAGAAAATCCTGTTTTCGGCGGAAAAAACCCCTGGTACGTAGGTGCCAATGTTGCTGCGGTAAATAGCCTTGACACCACTAACCTCAGCGGACTCGAAAACACCATTTCGGGTTACAACACAAACTCGCTCGGATTTGGATCTACCAAATTTGTGAGGGATATCAATATTGAGGTCAAGAAAAAATTAACCAAAAAATTCAATTTTGGACTGACTTATTATTACTTCGAGTTCAATACCCTTGCAACACCTGTTACACAGGATTTCAAAGGCATTGTGTATGCCAATATTGGAGTTGCTGAATTTCAATACAAGTTCAAACCTAAACACAGTATCCGCACCGAGATCCAGGCCCTGATAACCAAACAGGATAAAGGCGATTGGGCAACGGTTGTTGCGGAATACAGTTATTCTCCTCATTGGATTTTCAGTATTATCGATCAATACAATTACGGCAATGACAATCCGGATAAACGCATTCACTATTTGTTCGGAACTGTAGCTTATGCCAAAGGTTCGAGCCGCATTTCCATGGGATATGGAAAACGCCGGGCCGGAATATTTTGCATCGGAGGTGTTTGCCGCGCAGTTCCTGCGAGCAACGGAATTGAATTGACCATTACAAGCAGTTTTTAATTTTTCAGAAATCAGACACATGAAAAAGAACATTTTCATAGCATTAGCGCTCCTAACTACATTTTTGACGGGTTGCGATATCATCGATTTTCCTGTCATAGAATATGGAACATACCGGGATGATATCTATGGACCAGCGCCGTCATTCACATCACTCGGAAGCCCTACTCAACGCGTGTTACTCGAAGACTTCACAGGCCACGATTGTGGCAATTGTCCGGAGGCTCATCTTGCTGCCAAAGAAATACTGGAAAACCATGAGGAAGACGTTGCACTTGTCGCTGTTCATGCGGGATCACTTGCCGAGCCTTTTGGTCAGTTTCCCGACGACTGGCGCACTGCAGAAGGTGAATACTATTTGCTTACACAAATTGGAACAGACCTTTTGCCAACGGGTCGTGTAAACAGACGCGGCGGTGCAAGTCAGGACGAAAGTTTTGGCAACTGGACATCTGTAACAGATTCTGAATTGAGTGAAACACCTGCAGTGGACATGCAACTCGATGCAAGTTACGTGGCGGAGAACCAGCACCTCAATGTGCATGTTAACTCACAATGGTTCAATGCAGCAACAGGTAATTTTAAACTCGTTATTCTAATAACACAGGATTCAATCATTGCACCTCAGTTAAACTATGACGCAGACCCCGAATTTATTCCTGACTA
>JBJXFC010000309.1:0-10400 GCA_046153915.1 Flavobacteriales bacterium | reverse complement strand
TATGAGCAGGCCAGCATGGGATACAGCGACAATTCGGATTTATCGTGGGGCAGCTATGTTCAAAGAGGTTGGAATAATCCACATCTTGTGACTTATGCAGAAAGCCATGATGAAGAAAGAGTCATGGTCAAGAACCTGGATTTTGGCAACAGCAATGGCTCATACGATATTCAGTCGTTGAATACTGCTCTTGATCGCATGGAAATCGTGCATACATTTCTTATACCAATTCCAGGTCCAAAAATGATCTGGCAATTTGGTGAACTGGGTTACGACTACAGCATCAACTATTGTCCGGAAGATGGAACCATCGATCCAGATTGCCGCACATACGCCAAGCCCGTTCGCTGGGACTACCGCGATGTTGCGGAGCGCTACAAGGTTTATAAGGTAGTAGCTGCTCTCAACAATCTCAAAAACACAGAGGCCCTTTTTTCGACTACAGATTTTGATCTTGATTTGGGAGGATTGGGTAAACGAATTCATCTCAATAGCAATGATCTCAATTGTGTGGTTGTTGGAAATTTTAATGTCACTTCCATCAACATGATCCCCGGTTTCCAACATACCGGAACGTGGTATGATTATTTTACGGGCAATGCATTTGAAGTAAATGACCAGGGTGCTTCATTTGGCTTTCAACCTGGAGAATACCATCTCTATTTTGACCAACAAATGGAAACTCCTGATACTTCTGTGCGGGTAAATGAAGCAATGGACATGTTTGGACTGGATTTTATGGCTTGGCCCAATCCTGCTAATGATCAGATAACAATTGGATTTGACAATGGCAGCGGAGGCACTGTGCGCGTCGAATTACTCGACATGACTGGTAAAGTGGTTGCCATATTGAACAGTGCGTCCTTTGGAAATGGCAGACAGCAGTTTACGGCTCGTCTGGATGGAATTTCTGAAGGTGCCTATTTGATTCGGGTTGCGAATTCAAATGGTTTTCATTCACATCCGATCGTTTTGTCTAATGCTGAATAGTTCATATTTGTTATAAGGTAAAATTTACTTAGTGTATAGTTTACACTAAATTCAAATTGTTCTTATGTTCGCATCGCTTTTTGACCAAAACCTTAATTGACCAAAAGAAAGTCAGATGAAAAAATTCTACACGCTAGTTGTTTTAGCTCTGTTTTGCTTTGCCGCAGGAAGCCTATCGGCCCAATCGGTGAAAGGAAGAGTAACCGGCCCGGATAAAGCAGGATTGCCAGGAGTTGTTGTAAAAGATCAGACCAGTGGTATGGGTGCGGCAACCGATATTGATGGTAATTTCAATTTTAATTTAGCGGCCGGGCCACATAAAATTGAGTTCATTCTACTGGGATTTGAAACTCAGATCAAGGAGATCACACTTGCTGCTGGCGAGACATTGAACCTCATTGTTGAATTGGCAGAGGACCTTAAACTTACTGAAGAAGTAGTTGTTGTGGGCTATGGCGTTCAACGCAAACGAGAGGTAACGGGCTCTATTTCCAGAATCGATGGCAAGGAACTGACCAAGTTACCTGTCCCCAGTTTTGAAGCTGCCTTGCAGGGACAGGCTGCAGGTGTTCAGGTTACACAGGGTTCCGGAATGGCAGGAAGTGGATCATTGCTGCGCATTCGTGGTATTGCGTCGGTAAGTGCCGGCGGTGATCCTTTGTATGTTGTAGACGGAATTCCAATTACACAAAATCAATTCATCAACGGCAACAGCGGCGCGATGAATAACAATCCATTGGCCAGTATCAATCCAAATGATATTGAGTCGGTAGAGATTTTAAAAGATGCTGCAGCTACCGGAATTTATGGTTCGCGAGGTGCAAATGGCGTTGTTTTAATTACTACCAAACGCGGAAAAGGCAAAGGTTTTAGTGTTGACTACACAACTCGTTTTGGTATTTCTACACCGGCTACACTGCCCAATATGATGAATACGGATCAGTACCTCGCCATTCGCCAGGAAGCCTGGGAAAATGATGGAGGAACAGGTTATGTTTGGTTGCCAGGATTTACATCAGAGGGTGATGCGGCCGCAACACGTGAAGCTGCTTTTAAAGAAGCACAAAAGACGAATACAGACTGGGTAGATCTTACAACAGGCACAGGTTTCAAAATGATGCACAGTGCCAGTGTAACTCACACTGGGGCAAAACACAATCTGTATGCTGGACTTACTTACGACGACAATGGTTCTTACCTTATAGGCAACACCTACAAGCGCCTCAGTGGTCGCCTGAACTTTGATTATCAGATACAGAAAAACCTGAAGATGATGGCGTCTGTATCCAACAGTCAGGGTCGCAATCAGCGTGTAGATGCCGCCTGGAGCGGTGGTCTGGGACTTGCAATGAGCACAGCCCTTCCCTATTACCCAGAGCGATATTCAAACAATGTCTATAACAGCGACAGCGTGTTGACAAATTCAGCAGGCGATTATTATTTCTGGAACAACGGCTACACCAATCCGGTTGCAACCCGCGAAGCCATCAAATGGCAGTCAAGAGAAAACCGTGTGATTTCAAATCTTGCTTTGATTTTCACACCGCTAAAGGATTTAAATATCAAAGCATCTGGTTCTTACGACTACATGGATTTTCGCGATTTTCGTTATACACCGGCAGAATTGTTTCCCAATCAACCCGTGGGCACAGGCGAAACAAAGCCGGCCTGGACCAATAACTGGAATTCGTCTCTTACGGCAGATTATATCTGGCAATTCAAAGAAGATCAACGATTCACATTCCTCGTTGGTGGAGAAGCGCAAAAACAGACAACTACCCGATACAACAATATTTCTTACACCTTTGTAAATGGACCGGGGTATGAAAATGACTTTGAAACAGATACAACTCTTACTCAAAAGTTTATTGGCACACCAGAAATCTGGACCTTTGTGAGCACGTTTGCACGTGTAAACTATGCCATCAAGGACAAATATTTTTTCCAGGCTGTAAGTCGTCTTGACGGTTCAAGCAAATTTGGAGCGAACAGCAAGTATGGTTTTTTCCCAAGCGTAAGTGCCGGATGGGTTTTGTCTGAAGAGAAATTTTTAAAAGACAACAAGACCATCAACTTCTTAAAGCTGCGCGCTGGTTGGGGTAAATCTGGTAACTCTGACATTCCCGGAGATGCTCAATACGGAACATTTTCACCTACCAACAATGGTATTACTTACGATGGAAAACCCATTATTTATCCAATCAAATTATCAAATCCTGACCTTCGCTGGGAAACAACACAGACCATGGATGTAACCGTGGAAATGGGACTTTGGAAGGACCGTGTTTCTATTACGCTTTCTGCCTATCGCAAAAACACCAAGGATGCTCTCATGAATGTATCGCTTCCTGCCTCCACTGGTTTTACGGCCTATTGGGACAACGTAGCTACAATTCTCAATCAGGGATTGGAGTTGACCATTAAGACGTTTAATATCACCAAACCAAACTTTGAGTGGAGCACCAATTTCAATATTGCCAAAAACTACAACGAACTTGTGGATATTGGCAATTACACCCCGGATGCGGTAAGCGGCGGCACCAACGACTCTCGCGTTATCGTTGGAAAACCAATTGGATCATTCTATCTGATGGAATGGAGCCATGTTGATCCTACCACAGGCAAACCGGTATATATTGATACACAAGGCAATGAAACCTTTGACTATGACAACAATCAACGCAAATATGTAGGCGATGGATTACCTGATTTTATTGGTGGCATGACCAATAATTTCCGCTACAAAAAATTCGATTGCCAGATACTGGCAACCTTTAGCCTTGGTGCCAAGATTTTTGATTCATCCGGAAAACGCCAAATGGGTGTTGTTTCAGATTGGAATATGCGCACCGATGTTCTGGATCGCTGGAGACAACCGGGTGATGTTGCAACTTTCCCCCGCATGACATTGGATGAAACAACCTACGATCTGCCA
This sequence comes from Flavobacteriales bacterium, assembly GCA_046153915.1. Lineage (GTDB taxonomy): Bacteria > Bacteroidota > Bacteroidia > Flavobacteriales_D > Sanyastnellaceae > JANNVZ01. The sequence continues at coordinate 6,475 of JBJXFC010000309.1, read as the reverse complement.
TCCGGTTTCCCATGGTGGAATACCAGTTTGTTTATTTACAAGGCTGATTTCCTTAGACTGCGTAATTTCTCAGTGGGTTATAATTTTGATCTCAAAAAATCGAAGATAAAATCATTCCGCGCAGGATTTAACATTACCAATCTTTTCACGCTTACCAATTTCCCTGGATTGGATCCTGAGCTCGTTCGCGATTTTGAAAATCCACAAGACCGCAATCTTTCGCCTAATGTCACTTACCTGACACCTCCACAAGAAAGATCATATAACCTGCAACTTTCTGTATCCTTCTAATAACCCACCAAAGAACTAAGTAAAATGAAACATACAATTTTTTTCTTTGCAACATTGATCATCTGCGTTTTGGGTATAGGATGCAAAAAGTGGCTTGAGGTTCCACCTGAAAATGTAGTATTGGATGTTGATGCCCTCAAAACGCCTGAGGATGCCCAACGCCTGTTGAACTCCTGCTATGATGTATTGGGCAACGTATTTGATGGCCGCGTGCAGAATATTGCAGAATTGCTGAGCGACAATATGGCACAGCCTCTCAATAACCTTGAACTAACTGCTGTTTATGATCGTGATGTTACCTTCTTCAATACAACTACCAACAACGTGTACACGGATTTGTACCGGGCGATTTACCGAAGTAATACGTTGCTTGCCAATTTTGATCTGATCGAAGGTTTAAGCTCTGATGAGCGCAGTCGTATGGAAGCTGAAGTAAGGTTTATCCGTGGATTGTGCCATTGGTGGGTGCTTAAAATATGGGCTCAGCCGTGGGGATATACACCCGGTAACACACACCTGGGTATTGTTAATCGGGAAGAACCTACTCAGGAACCACTGGCGAGAAATACTGTAGCCGAGAATTACGCATTTATCATTTCTGACCTCACTTACGCATATACTAATCTTCCGGAGTCCAATGGATCGTATGCAAATAGGTATGCCGCTGCTGGTTTGCTTTCTCATGTGTTTTTTCAGAAAAATGATTTTACCAATTGCATCACTTATGCCGATGCCGTGCGGAATGCGAACTTCACTTTGGAGCCAACACTCGACTCGTTTCATGCCATGGATAGCACACAGCAATATGAAGACAGTCCAGAATCCATCTTCCAAATTGTTACGACCTTTACAGAGGAAATTCTGGATATACGCAATGAAGGATTCAGAGACAACTATTGGACGGGTGCTGCAGGTGCTCAAATGAGTTTGAGTGATGAACTTTTGAATTATTACAATTTAAGTCCTACTGATCAACGCATTACAGAATGGATCGTCGATAATCAGGGACAATACCAGGTTAAACGTTTTGGATCCAATGCAGAATACACCTACTTCTTCTCGATTCCACTTATTCGTCTTACACCCGTGTTGCTCATACGCGCTGAGGCAATTGGTGAAAATGGAGGTGATATTGCGAGTGCAATTCAGGATATTAATGCGGTAAGAGACAGAGCTTTCACTCCTGGAACCAATAACCTCGCATTGGATGCAACATCGCAAGATGTAATTGATGCCGCCCGAGAAGAATTCAGGAAGGAAACAATCTGCGAAGGTCTGCGCATTGACCAGATACGCAGGTTCGGCGCCAATGGGGAAAACATTCTGGTTCGCAATGCCCCCTGGAATTGTCCGGGTATGGCCATTCAATTTCCGAACTCAGAATTTACTGGAAATACATTTGTAGGCAATCCGGAAGGTGGATGCAATTAAACATGAACGTGATAAAATCATATAGCAAAATGAAGCAAATTAATATTCCGGCTCTTGCGTTGTTGCTAGTAGCCTCATGGACTTTATTTACATGCAAGCCTCAACCCAAAGGCGAATTGGGTGAAACTTTTGATAAAGTAAAAGGCATGACGGGCACCTGGGAAATAAATACGTTTTCGCAGCTGGACCTTAACAATCCGGTTCAGGAAGAACGGGATCTAAGCGAATTTTATGTGGTAGCCGGAGAAACTCCACTCACCATTACGTTCAATTCAGATTTTACATATGCTGTTGTCCCCGGCTCGGGCAAAAACTATTTTGGAACGTCGGGTGCATGGCGATTTGACAACAATGAAGCGCCAACAAACCTTTACCTCGAAAATGCAACAGATACTTTGCAGTTTGATCTTGGTGCTGTGGTAAGAGAATTTGATTCTGAATTGAATATCGAGTTGCCACGTTACTGCGAAGATGCTGAAGGCAACAGACAAAATACGGTAATCTATAAATTCAAATTTAATCGTCAATGATTATGAAAAAGATTAGTACAACCATCCTCGTTTGTGCTGCGATTCTGCAGGGTTGGTCACAGTCAGCTTATGTATTTCCATCGCCCACCGCGGCTGATGAAGAGATGACGTTGTTTATAGACGTTAGCCAAACAAATTCGGGATTGAAGTCTATGTTGGAAGCGCATCCTGAAGAAGTGGATAATGTGTATCTCTGGTCGTGGATGCCTGCCGAACCTGTTGGAGGAAACGGAACATGGGCAGCCAGCAACGAATCCAGGAAACTTACCCATGTTTCAGGTTTGTTGTTCTCAGTAACCTTTATTCCTGTAGAGTTTTACGGTGTTGACGGGCCCACTTTCTTTAGTTCGGGAATCAGTTGCCTGGCAAAATTGAAAGACGGAAATGCCTATCCTGATGATGGTTTTGGTGAAGCAAAAACACCCGATTTACATGTGGATATTGTTCCCAAATTGTGCGATAATCTCTATTGTGTTTTCCCTCAATTGGCCAAAGCTGAAGACTATGTCACAATTACCTATGACAACACGCAGGAGCCCAATGTGGCCATGCAAGGTGTCGGCGCCGACGAATGTTATTTGTATTTCCGCATTGAACAGGATTTGTTTACCGGATTTTACTACGAGCAGGACCAAAACATTGCATCTACTCTACCGGCACTCAAGATGAAACCGGTGGCAGGCGAAACGGGTAAATTCCGTCTAACATTCATTCCATCTGATTTTTTCGATGGAATATTGCCCGATGGATTTGATATCAATACTATCAAATTCTTTGCAATAAAACCAGGTGTTACGTATCCTGTTTTTAGTTTGCCCTACGAGAATTATAGTCTTTTGAATTGTTCTAATTGATTTTGGATAAAATTGATCAAGGTGAAAGCTGTCTGTTTACGCGGGCAGCTTTCTTTTTTTCCTTTCATTTGTAAAAAAAACATGCAGGGAAAACTACGAACTTCGAATCTGCCAATTGCCCACAGTGAACTCATCCTGCGCCCTGATGGGAGCATCTATCATCTCGGAATACGGCCGGAACATGTTGCTTCTAAAATCATAATCGTTGGTGATCCTGAGCGGGTTCCTATGATCTCCAGGTTATTCGACCAGGTAGAATTCCAGGTTGCGAGCCGTGAGTTTGTTGTTCATACGGGCACTTTTCAAGGAAAAAGAATAACCGTTGTATCATCCGGTATCGGTGTCGACAACATAGATATTCTGATCAACGAACTTGATGCAGTTATGAATATCGATCTGCAAACGCGCATGGTAAAGCCCGAAATCACCCAACTTGAAATTGTGCGAATTGGAACCTCCGGTGCACTGCAAGCCGATATTCCTACCGGCAGTTTTGTGGCAAGTAAATTTGCATTTGCCGTTGATGGAGTGCCCTTGAGTTATTCCTCTCAACATAATGATAAAGAATCAATTGTATTCGAACAGTTAAAGTCGCAATTTAACTGGTTATCGGAACAGAATTCCCTGTATGTTGCTTCCTGTGACGATTCATTATTGGATCGGATTGGCTTCGACTTCTATCAGGGTATTACAGCAACAGCCAATGGATTTTATGGACCCCAGGGACGCAGTCTGCGGCTTCAATCTGATATGGAAACGCGGATCGATCAATATGCCGGATTCTCAATGGACAATTACCGCATTACCAATTTTGAGATGGAATGCGCCGGTATTTATGCGCTGGCATCGATGCTTGGCCACAAGGCGCTAACCGTTTGTGCCATATTGGCCAACAGGGCAACAAAAGAATTTCACAACAACCCGTCAGCAAGTATTGAAAGCCTTATCAGCACAGTGCTGCAGCGATTTTGAAACGCATCGTGTGCATAAGGCAGAGGGAGATAGAGTGATGTATACGCAACTCAAAAATAGCTTTGGAGTATACTATGCAACATCTCTTAGCACCCACCTATATGAGCGAAGTACACGCGCTGATTTCTTTGATTGAAGATCCTGATGAGCAGATTTATGAGCAGGTTCGCACTACGCTGAAAGGCTATGGTGAAGTCATTATACCTCAGCTGGAACAGTATTGGGAGCTCGAAAGATTCGGGCCATTATTTCAAAAGCGGGTGGAAGAACTTATTACTTCTATCCATTATGACAGCGTTTATAACAGACTTAAAGAATGGAAAAACAGCTCAGATCAAAGTTTGCTCGAAGGTGCTTTGATCATCAATCGTTACCAATATCCGGGGTTTGATGAAGAAGAAGTGCGCCATGTAGTTTCTAAGATCAGACAGGATATCTGGCTTGAATTGAACGATCACCTCACCTCTTTCGAAATAGTGAGAGTGATGAATCACATATTGTTTAAAGTGTATGGATTCCATGGCAATCGCGACAACTACCACGATCCGCGCAACAGTTTCTTTACAGATATCATGGCTTCGCGCAGAGGTAATCCATTGTCATTGGGCATTCTCTATACCCACATAGCTAAATCGCTTGATTTGCCTATTTTCGGAGTGAATCTGCCCTCTCACTTCATTCTCTGCTACCTCGATTACCACCCCGAATTTCTGGAAATGGGATTAACACCTGAAGAATCAGACGTGATGTTTTACATCAATCCATTTCAGGACGGTGCTATTCTCCAAAAGACCGAAATAGATGATTTTCTGGCACTTCAAAAAATTGATGCCAATCCGACCTTTTACAGACCATGCAGCAATGTAGCTATGATCAGTCGGATGCTCAACAACCTGATTCACGGCTATATCGCCCAGGAAAAGGATGACAAAGTACGCGAATTAAAAACCCTGCTTTCAGTGCTTCTGGAAGCGTAGGCGTTTTTAATCGACAAACTTGCCGCAACCGGTATACGTCTTATTGTCAAACTTGATTTCACAAGTCGAAGGACTAACGAATCCGCTTTTAGAGGTGCATTGTTCGCCTTTGATGCGAATAGTAGATGCAAGACCTGAACTTGCGCCCTCGAACACGCCGTTGAACAAAGATTCATTTCCGGCAACTACCACTTTTCCATTTACAATCGGCGGACTTTTTTGAAACGAACCCTGGTATTGAGTGCCATTTGATGAGTCTTTGAGAACAACCGAAAATGACCCATTTTGCTCCATACTCATTTCAAGAGCCCAACTTCCTGAATTTTCTGCACCGAGGTAATAAGGAATTGGAAATGCCTGAACGGGATCGGTAGGAGCTGATTTGGATGCGTTATCTGTAGGATTAACTTTCGCTTTAGAAGGTTGAGCGGATTCACCACATGAACAAAAGAAAATTAAGGCAATGATGGATAGGTATTTCATGTTGCAAAGTTAAACGGCTCTTCTCAGGTTTGGTTTATCAAATAACAGCCTGCTAAAACTATCCAATTCTTTCATAAAACAGGCAACCTTTGGTTCTACTTTTGAGCCATAAAGTCGTCAACAAAATTTTATACATGATGCGAATAGCAATTATTACCTGCGTATTAACTTTCATTTTTCAGTCTGCTACAGCTCAATTGGTGGTGGATAACAGTATCACTCTCGACGATGCTATGACCTTGCTTCTTGGTCCAGACGTGGATTATTCGAACGTTACCTTTACAGGTGCGGCCAATCAAATGGGTTCATTTACATCCTCAGGCTTTGATATGGGGTTTCCAAATGGTTTGATTCTCGCCAGTGGTGATTGTTCTATGGCACCCGGACCAAACAATGCGACTGGCTTAAGTCTTGGTGGCGGCAATTTCGGAGCATCGGACCCCGATCTCGACCAACTCGATGGTTTTTTGCACAACGACGCAGCCATTCTTGAATTTGACTTTGTCGCAACTGGTAGTTCTGTATCTTTCAGATACGTTTGGGCTTCAGAAGAATATCCGGAATTTAGCGGAGCTGATGAAAATGAGGATGGATTTGCCGATTGTGGCGATGTGAGTGATGTATTTGGTTTCTTTCTTAGCGGGCCTGGAATTGCTGGTCCTTTTAGTAATTCTGCCAACAATATCGCGCTCATCCCGGGAAGCACCACGTTTGTATCAATTCATAATCTCAATGGAGGTTGCGACGGAATGGCGGTGGTTGGCGATACCGATTGTAATTTCTGTGAATATTACGTCAACAACGAAGGACTGGATGCCCAATTTCTTGAATACCTTCAATACGATGGGCTTACTGTTACGCTTGTAGCATCTTATGATGGTCTTCAATGTGGCGAAACATATCACATCAAACTTGCTATGGCCGATGTATCTGATAC
>JBJXFC010000286.1:0-2852 GCA_046153915.1 Flavobacteriales bacterium | reverse complement strand
CGGAATCGGAATAGGCGGATTGTAATTCGTCGCGAATTGTCTCAGGCGTTAGGCAGTACATTTTTCGCAATAAAAGATCTGTTGATGCTGGTGAGGTATCTGAAACACAATCGTTCCAGGCTTTCTCTACTTGTTGACGTGTGACAGGAAACCCGGCAATCGAATCGGCTTTTTCCGGAGTAAGTGAAATAGTTTTTATGGCTATTTCTTTGCAAATGGCGTTTAATTCCCTGAAGCTCTCGACGGAGAAATTTTCATTGTCTGGTTCTATCTCCAGATAATGATGGTTGCCCAGATCAAGCAAAAACATATGCACTTCAATTCCTTCTCCAATCATGGAAAATATGGCCTCACGATCATCCGTGCATTCATTGGGTTTTACAGTAAGAATGACTTCCCATAAATCCGGACGCAACTCCACTAATTCAAAATTGGTTTCCATGTCATCATTGCGACTATTTCCGTATTTTCTCTGCAATTGTTTTTCAATCAGTTCTTTCAGACTTGTTTCTTCATAATGGTCGGTTTTGAAACGGACACTTTGTGTTGGATTGATTTTATTCAATAGCTTTTTCCTGGAGCACATGAGTTCGTTGTCCTGTTTGTTTTTTTCAATCCAGGAACCATCCGAAACAACAATTCGGGCAAAAGGCAACATGTCAATGGTATCATTCTGCCCAACGCCAAGCAATGACAATAATATAAATGAAGAAACGAAAAATGGAACAAGAAACTTTTTCACGGGATCGTATTTTGTGGTAGAACAAATGTAGGCGGAACCTGATTTATTCGAAGTTTTTTCGAAGTTTTTAGCGGGACCATCTGTCGAGTATTGGCATCGTTGACCATAATCGGACACATTGGATACTCAAATCAATTTTTCATTCCATCCACAAAAAACATCTCAATTTCACCCTTGCCTTTGGCTGCGATTTTGCCACGCGGCGTGCAGTGAAAATGGTCTTTTATGTGAAGCCAGGTTGTTTCACTGATATTGACCTTCCCAATTTCGCCGCTGCTTTCCATGCGGCTCGCTGTATTTACTGTATCACCCCAGATATCGTATGCAAACTTTTTGATGCCAACAATTCCGGCAACTACGGGTCCTGTATTAAGTCCAATTCGGATTTCAAAATAGGGCAAACCAGCAGCCAACCGATCTTTCTTATGCGCTTCGATGAATGCACACATTTCCAAAGCGGCTCGCGTTGCATCAAGGGCATGGGTGGTGTTTGCTGATGGTATTCCACCCGCTGCCATATAGGCGTCGCCAATGGTTTTGATTTTTTCAAGTCCACATTTCTCCATGATTATGTCAAAGGCGGAAAAACATTCATGGATGTCTTGCACCAATTCTTTCGGCGTCATGTTTTCTGCCATTGTCGTAAATCCTTTGAAGTCGCTGAATAAGACCGTTACATGGTCTATTAATTTGGCATCAGCACCTCCTTTGGACTTTAGCTCTTCAGCTACTTCATCGGGTAAAATGTTTTTCAGCAGATCGTCCGATTTTTGTTTCTCAGCGCGTAATTCTGTTGTGCGTTCCCAGACTTCTTTTTCCAGTTCTTCTTTGCGACTTTCGAGCATGCGTTGTTTTTCCTGCTCCTGTTCTATGGTTTTTTGAGATAGAACCTGCACTTGAACCAACTGATGGCTTAGGTTCTTGTTGATGGAGGCAAAATTCCATGCCAGATAAACCGACATTGAAAAGGGAATACTCAAAATGGCAACGCACAAGAACAGAATATAAATCTGTCCGCCTACAGTGCTATCGTTTAAATCAAAGTCATCTCCAGCGGAAAGGGTGATAACGAATGAGGTGAGGATAAAGAGTGTAAATAAAAGCAGTCCGCCGCCAATTATTCGGGTACCTGGCATCCTTCTGTACATTGCAATGATGATGAAAACGAGCGCATGAATTGAAACAGCCAAGATTAGAAATGCGGTTATAAAGAGGTAGGCTTCTTCTGTGTAATATCGAATAATCAGGATAGCAATACCAATTAGTAGAAAAATGCGAAGCCACCATTTATTGCCTTTTGTAATGGAGTTTGCAAATCCACTGAGTGCAATGCATGCAAGTACCAAAAAAGGATTTAAGAGGGAGAGACTGACAATTGCGAGTGAGGGCGTTTCGCTAATGTATCCAAGATATACGAGCAGGAATATACCACCGAGAATAAACATAAAGAGGCTGAAATAAGCGTTTGACCTGACTTTTTTATAGTACATAAACATAAAAAAGTGTATCAGACTCAATGCAAGAAAGATGCCTGTGAGCAAAAGCAATATGAATGTGAAAATTTGAGTGCGCTGGTGTTTCATATGGATATGCCCAAATGTTTCACCAATCATAAATCTGAATCCAACCAGATCTTGTTTGAAGTATTTGCGATTGTTTTCAGCTTCATAATTGGCATATCGAATTGCCAGCACATGATCGCCAATTGAATCAAAGGTGAAAATAAAGGGAATACTCTGTGGATCTTCGTACACGGTGCTATCCGGTGTCGAAATGATGCCAAATTTTTGAATCAATTTTCCATCCAGATAAATTTCGGACGCACCATAGTGCGTTATCGCCATTGCGAGCGGGCGCTTTGCAATCGTTGAATCGATATTCAGATTTAATCGCAGCCAACCGATACCATGAAATTGGACGGCATTTTTGCCGTCGGGATAGAGTTCTGTATTTGTTGGACGCAATCTTGCTTCAGAGAAACCGGGAAACATCACAGAGTCATTGTCACCATCGTAAAACTGCCAATTTTGTTCAATGAAATTGGGGTAACTTTCTACTTCTTTGGCTGTCAACTTTGTTGTATCGCCATTGTCTATGCTGGCAAATGGAA
>JBJXFC010000278.1:0-18223 GCA_046153915.1 Flavobacteriales bacterium | reverse complement strand
TATGCTCGTCTGGGGTCCAAAGTCAGTGTAGTAGAATTCATGGATTCCATCATTCCGACGATGGATCGCACCATGGGCAAGGAATTGCAAAAGAGTTTGAAGAAAATCGGATTCGAATTTTACCTCTCGCATAAAGTGAAAGAAGTAACTGCCAAAGGAAAAGCGGTTACGGTTAAAGCAGACAATCCAAAAGGAGAAGAATTAAGTCTCGAAGGCGATTATGTTTTGGTTGCAGTTGGAAGAAAGCCCTATACCGAAAACCTGGGATTGGATAAAGCCGGCGTGAAGCTCGATGAGCGCGGAAGAGTAGAAGTAGACGCACACCTGCAAACCAATGTGCCCGGTATTTATGCCATTGGCGACGTTATCAAAGGTGCCATGCTCGCTCACAAGGCAGAAGAGGAAGGTGTATTTGTGGCAGAAACAATCGCTGGTCAGAAGCCTCATATCAACTACAACCTTATTCCGGGAGTAGTTTATACATGGCCCGAAGTGGCAAGTGTTGGTCAGACAGAAGAACAATTGAAAGAACAAAATCGTGCTTACAAAGTCGGATCATTTCCTTTCAAAGCAAGCGGAAGAGCACGTGCCAGTATGGATATCGACGGACTTGTGAAAGTGCTTGCCGACAAAGAAACGGATGAAATTCTGGGCGTACACATGATCGGTCCACGTTGCGCAGATATGATAGCAGAAGCAGTTGTTGCTATGGAATTCCGTGCAAGTGCCGAAGACATTGGTCGCATTAGCCATGCCCATCCAACGTTTACAGAGTCGTTTAAAGAAGCCGCCTTGGATGCAACATCCAAACGGGCACTTCATATATAAGGATAAGTTTTTTCCGGAAATTTTTCCGGATGATGTGATGTGAGTTTATTACAAAAACAGATCATGCCGGTTTTGGCCGTGCTCCTGCTATCCGCATACCAATGTGCCGGACAGTCCAATCATTTCGATCGTATTGAACCCAAATTGAGTAATTGGAAAACACAGGATGCAATAGATTCAATTCTCGCTGTGCCCTACCACGAAATGGTGAGTGATTTTGATAAGTCACTTTTTATGATGCAAAAGGCCTATATCTGGTCCGGAGAAATTAATTATCCCATCGGCAAAGGAAAATCAGCCCATCAATTGAGTATTGTGCATTATCTGAAAGGGCAATACGATTCTTCCGCATTCTACAACATCAAAGCACAGGAAATTTTTGAGGCAGCTAAACTTCCCATTGAATTGGGCAATGTTGTTTGCAGTTATGGTTATTCCATCAAACGGCGCAATTTGCCCGAAGCATTTAAATTGATGCGCAAAGGCATTCGGGTGCTTGAAAAAGAAAAATCACAGGGAAGTCTTACCTCTGCATACGACAATTTTGGGGTATTACACGAGATGAATGACAATCTTGATAGTGCAACATTTTATTATTCCAAAGCACTTTCACTCAAAGAGAATTTGGCCGATAGCATAGGCATTCCATACAGTCTAAACAACCTCGGCGGTGTGATGGCCATGCGTGGAGATTACGAAGGAGCACTGCCATACTTTGAAAGAGCCTTACACATTCGGGAGAATCTCAACGATGATTTTGGCGTAGCAGAAAGTCAAAGTCTTTTTGGCGATTTGTACCTGCAATGGGATAAATTTACGGAAGCCATTGGGTGGTTTCAGCAAAGCAATATCGGATGCAGTCAACTTAATTATCCGTTTCTAAAACAGCACAACCTCGAACAATTATCGACGTGTTTTGAAAAGACGGGAAGAAATGATTTAGCGCTGTTGACCCTTCGTGAAAGTGATGCAATTGGAGATAGTTTGTTGAATGAAAAAAATCTGAAACAGATCAACGAACTCGAACAGAAATTCAAGTCGGCAGAAAAGGATAAATCGATTGCGCAGTTGGAAGAAAAAAATCTGCGTCGTCAGCGTTATTTATTGATTATTGCCGGACTGCTTGTCTTGGTTGGATTCAGTGCGTTGTTGTACATTCAGATTCAGAAAAGGAAAGCACGCGCGCAGCGTGACAAAGCCATTATCGAAGAACGGGAACGTGGACTTGATGCTGTATTTCAGGCAACGGAAGATGAGCGCCGTCGCATCGCCAAAGACCTCCACGATGGAATAAGTCAACAATTGAGCGGACTACGATTGAGCTTCGAAAGTTTGTCGATCGATCTTTCAACCAAAGCACCAGAGCAAGCCCAACGCATCGAAAAACTCAATAGTGTACTCGATGAAACCTGCAATGAAGTGCGAAGTATTTCTCATCAGATGATGCCCAAAGCCCTCTCTGAAACAGGGCTTCTGGCAGCTATCGACGATATGTTGAGCAAAAGCCTTGGACTAACTCCGATTCAATTCAGGCTGGAACATTTTAAGGTAGAAGGCAAACGATTCAATGAAAAAGTAGAGCTGGGCGTATTCCGGGTGTGTCAGGAATTGGTGAACAACATCATGAAACACAGCGGCGCTACCGAAGTCGTTGTTCAGCTTTTCCTTTCAAAAAACAATCTGGTGATGATTGTGGAAGACAATGGCAAAGGCTTTGGTGAATCAAGCAAACGCGATGGCATCGGACTCACGAATATTACGAGCAGGATCAACACTGTAGATGGCGAAGTAACCTGGGAGCCCGGACCTCAGCAAGGTACTGTAGCAACAGTTCGTGTGCCGCTTGGTGCAGAATAGGCTATCTTGCCCGCCTAATTCATAATTTATACAAGAAGGATGTTGCGATCCATGACAGGATTCGGTAAGGCCGAAGGATCTATTGGTAACAAAAAATTTACCGTAGAAATAAAATCACTCAACAGCAAACAATTCGATTTGAATGTGCGCATGCCAAGTATCTATCGTGAGAAAGAACTTGAACTGCGTTCGTGGCTCAGCGATAATATTCAACGCGGCAAATGCGATATGCTTGTGTATTACGAAAGCATGGAAGCAGAGAAGCGCATGAGTATCAATAAGCCTTTGATGATCGCTTATTACAACGATTTGCGCGAAGTTGCAGATACCGTGGGCATGGCCAATGCGGATTTTATGAATGCACTTATCCGCATTCCGGATGTGATGAAACCCGAGAATAGTGAAGTAGATGAAGAAGAATGGAAAGGGCTTTTTGCCATTGCGAAAGAAGCATACCATCGCTTTGATTCATACCGACAAACTGAAGGTGGAAAATTGAAAATTGATTTTGCCATGCGTATGAAACTCATTCTCGATTGCAGAGATCAGTTGGATGAGCCCATTCGTTTGCGCAATGAAAAGGTGCGTGAAAAATTGCGCAACAACCTCGAAGAACTTATTCCGGTAGAAAAAATTGATCCGAATCGATTTGAGCAGGAATTGATTTATTATTTGGAGCGTTTGGACATCAGCGAAGAATATCAGCGCCTGCTTACCAACTGCGAACACTTCAACGACGAACTCAATGGAGAAGCTTCGGGCAAAAAACTTGGATTTATATCCCAGGAAATTGGCCGTGAAATCAATACCATTGGCAGCAAAGCCAACGATGCTGAGATGCAAAAACTGGTTGTCCGAATGAAGGATGAATTGGAAAAAGTGAAAGAGCAAATCAATAACGTGCTCTAAAACAGGTTTCAACACATTTTCAGGTCAGCAGAATTCGTGACATATTCCCGATAATCGGCCCGTTTCTGCTATTACTTTTGCCGTCTGAATTAAACTGCATCGAATTTGTCGAAAGGAAAAGCCATCATTTTTTCAGCACCCAGCGGAGCAGGTAAAACCACGCTGGTTCACCACTTGCTGGGCATCGACGATCTGCGGTTGTCTTTTTCTGTCAGCGCTACTACGCGCGTTCGGCGCGGTCATGAATTAGATGGCAAGGATTATCATTTCATGGATGTGGATACTTTTCTGGACAAAGCCAAAAACGGCGACTTCGTGGAATGGGAAGAGGTTTACAATAATCAGTTTTACGGCACACTCAAATCAGAGATTGAAGGCATCTGGAGCAATGGCCGCAATGTCATATTTGATGTGGACGTTTTGGGCGGAATCAACCTGAAGAAAATTTTTGGAGGCGATGCCTTCTCCGTTTTTGTTCGTCCACCAAGTTTGGAGGTGTTGCGTTTCCGATTGCGCAATCGCAGCACAGAAACAAGCGAAAAAATTGCCATGCGCATCGAAAAGGCGCAAAGTGAATTGGCATATGAGGATCAATTCGACACGGTTATTGTCAACGATATTCTGGAAGATGCTTTGCTGCAGGCAGAAATGAAAGTGCGTCAATTTTTGTCGCAATGAAAAAAGTCGGATTGTACTTCGGCTCTTTTAATCCCATCCACAACGGGCATCTCGGCATTGCCAACTATTTTGCAAACTCGGGCGAATTGGATGAAGTCTGGTTGGTAGTAAGTCCACACAATCCGCTTAAAGAAAATAAAACACTTGCTCCCGATCGTCATCGCCTCGAGATGGCAAATCTGGCTGTAGAAGGCCATCCAAATATCAAGGTCTGTGATATTGAATTTGATCTTCCCCGTCCATCGTATACAATTGAAACCATGAAGTCATTGGAATCTTTCTGGCCGGATTATCAATTTACGATAATCATGGGAGAAGATTCACTTCGATCACTGCATCTCTGGAAAAATTACCGCGAATTGATAGAATCCTATTCAATCTGTGTTTTTCCGCGGCATAAAAAAATTGGAGAAGCATCAGTACCGGTTCTGGACGATGCGCATAAGGATATTCGTATTGTGGATGCACCGCTTATCGAAGTTTCTTCAACGGAAATCCGGGACAGGGTCAAAAATCAACTAGAGATAAATTATCTAACCGTAAATCAAGTTGTTAGATATATTTCTGACCATCATCTCTACCAATAAAGAATCCGGCAGGTAGGGAAAAATCATCTGGTATGTGTATTCTCATCGCAGACACGCCGGTTCTGGATCAGTTGATTTTACATCCTTTTTTGTAAAATATTCCAGTTTGGCACGAGTCTTGAAATCCGGGAAAGCACACAAATCGTAAATTAAGTTTCACATATAAAACCTAATACAATGAACGAGCTTAAAAACAAATACTTCGCAATGAAACAACAAGCCATTGAGAACATGCAACACGGCAATGTCAACGCCTACCTCGCGAAGTTGGTAGTATTGGACGACATCCGCATGCAGATGCTTCAAATGAATTCCACCCGATAAAAGGCATACTGGGTTAAACCCTGTTTTTTCCAGATACATAGGTTAAAGGTTGAAGAAAACGCCCTGAGTAAAATCGGGGCGTTTTTTTGTATGCACTATCATTGCGCAATAGCATCAGCACTTTTGGGAGTCATTTTTTTCATATACAAATTGTGGATCGGGTTTATCTTTTGGACAACCCTGCTTTTGATGTATCCGTTTTTTTGGGTTTTGTTGATGCGTAAACAGTGGTATCCTGTTGCATTTAGACTCAAACGCCTTTGGTCGATGTTGTTCAAAGTATTGTTATTTTGTCCTGTGAGGGCGAAGTTCAAATCAAAATTGCCAGCGCCGCCCTATATCATAGCCTCCAACCACAGTTCCTACCTTGATACCGTATTTATGTACAGCATTTTCCCCGACTATTTTTTATTTATCGGTAAAGGAGAATTGCTCAAGTGGCCGTTGTTTCGGCTTTTTTTCAGAAAAATGGATATTCCTGTTACACGAGATAATTCAAAAATGGCGTACAACGCTCTGCAAAAAGCGTATGACGCAATTGACGTGGGATCATGCATTGCCATTTACCCGGAAGGCACCATTCCTCATTCGGCTCCTCGCATGAAGGTCTTTAAAAAAGGAGCTTTCAGGATGGCCATCGATAAAAAAGTGCCCATTGTGCCTATGACGTGGGTAAACAATTACAAGGTTTTGAAGGACCCTGCGAAATTTTTTGAATTCAGTTTGCCGCGAAGGATTGATGTAGTAGTGCATGATGCCATTCAAACCGATAAACTTGAAGATGGTGATCTGGTAAAATTGTCGAAGTTGGTATACGACACAATCGATTCTGCCCTTGAACCCGAATTCCAGTCTTCCAAATAACAAAAGCATGAAGTGGAAAAGTCTCATAGCCGTTTTGTTTATTGCCATTATCGTTGGACAACGCTTACCTCAACGCGAGTATCAATACGCCATAGCATGGGATACCTTCGGATATTACCTCTACCTGCCTGCTCTGTTTTATCATCACGATATCGGATTATCTGATCCCGACTGGGCAGAAGAAATGCGCAAGAAATATGATCTCAGTGGAACGCTCTATCAGATTCACCATTTGGAGAATGGCAACAGTGTGATTCAATACAGTTCGGGAATGGCTTTTATGCTTGCCCCGGCTTTTGTTATGGGGCACTTTGCAGCTCAGTCTTTGGATTATCCCATGGACGGGTTTTCATTGCCCTATCAGGTCTGTGTTTGGACCTGGTCTTATGTCATTGCCCTCATCGGATTATTTTACCTACGCAAATTGCTGTTGTTGTTTTTCGATGATGCACGCGTTATGTGGCTTCTCATCTTAACAGCATTTGCAACAAATTACTTTATTCAAACCACACAAGCCGTTACAACTTCACATACGTATTTGTTTACGTTGTATTCTGTATTTTTGTATCACACTGTGTTGTGGCATCGGGAGAAAAAATGGAAGAACCTGCTGTGGTGCGCGTTTTCATTAGGTCTGATGTGTCTCACGCGCCCTACTGAGTTAATTGCAATTCTGCTTTTTTTAATGTGGGATTTCCGGGGATTCAAGTCACAATTTGCCTATTGGAAACAAGCTATAGGTCAGTACAAATCTCAATTTTTTGCTTTTGTATTTATCCTTGTGTTGTGTGCCTCACCTCAATTGTTCTATTGGCAGGCCATCAGTGGCAAGCCCTTTATCATGAGTTATACCAATCCCGGCGAAGGATTTGATTTTTTACACCCGCACACTCTGGACTACCTGTTTTCATACCGCAAAGGACTTTTTGTATACACACCGATTTTGATTTTTTCTTTTCTCGCATTCATTTTTTTATGGAAGAAAAATCGGACAGTGTTTTGGTCAATTGGCATTTTTTTGATGGTCTATATCTACGTGATTTCAACCTGGTCATGCTGGTGGTATGCGCATTGTTTCGGGCAGCGCAGTATTTACCAGGTTCTTCCTGTATTGGCTATTTTGCTGGGATATTTCATGCAATGGATGAGCGAACGCAAATGGACGAAAGCCTTAGGAGCTGCTGCACTCACCGTGTGTTTTGTTTTATGCGCCTTTCAAAGTTACCAATTTGCTACATACGTGATTCATGGTTCAAGAATGACCAGGGAATATTACTGGGCCGTTTTTGGAAAATTGCATCCTGCAGAAAATGTTGCAGATCTATTGTTGGTAGAAAGGCCTACCACCGAAATCTGGCCTTTTGTTGAGAAGGAAAAATACACTTCGCGAGTTGTATACGATTTCAGAAAGGAAGAATTGCATAAAGTGGCAATGCGTCCGGATAGTCTGAATCTCGAGGAGGATGTTCAGGAATTGACCGCAGAAAAGGCGTTTAGCGAGGGCTGGCAAATCCAATGGAAAAAACTCACTTCATTTGATCACAACTGGATCCATGTGCAAGCAGAATTTTACGCACCACCTGATTTCACTGCAGGAGACCTTTGCCTTGTGACCTGCATGGATCACAACAATGGTCCGTATGGTTATACCGCTCCCTCTATTCATCCCGATTCATTAAAATCCGGAGCCTGGAATCGGATCGCATACGATTATCTGACTCCCGAAGTGCGTATTGGACGTGATAATATTTCATCCTATCTATGGTTTCGCGGTCAGGGAAAAGCCTACCTGAGGCAATTGGTCGTGACACAATTTGAACCGTTGAAGTGATTTTGCATTAGATTTTTGCAGTAATTAGGGCAAACGAACACCAGAATGTAGACTTATTTGTGTGATTGATTGCGCATATTTGGATTTCCAATGCAATTTTGCCTGAGTAAGAAAGATATGATGAATAAACTAGTTCTGTCAATAGTATTGATTGTGTTATCTGCGTCACTTGCTGCACAAAACGCGGCATCGGTAGATGGTGAATTGCTCGTTCAGTTTGAGGCAGGTGCCAATCCCCGCGAAGTGATGGATGAAGTTATTGCGGTTTGCGGCATTCTTCCAGAGTTAAAACTTAATCGCTGCGTTAGCGAATACATGCGCATCTGGTTGTGTACGTTTGATGAAACGGAAGTGTCTTCCAATGAAATGCTCCGATTGTTGAATCATTCCAAAGGAATTTCCATAGCGCAGGTCAATCACATCATCGAAAATCGCATAACACCCAACGATGCTTTTTTTGGTCAGCAGTGGCATCATGTTCAGGCAGAAGATCACGATATTGATACAGATCTGGCTTGGGATCTCACTACAGGCGGACTAACGGCTTTCAATGATGAAATCGTTGTATGTGTTGTCGAAACAGGCGGTGCTACATGGGATCAGGCGGATATTGTGGACAATCACTGGGTAAATGAAAACGAAATACCAAACAATGGTATTGATGATGATAACAACGGATATACAGACGATTACGATGGCTGGAACATTACTTCGTCCAACGACGTGATCAGTGGGGGCAATCATGGCACACAGGTAAGCAGCATGATTGGTGCGAAGGGCGACAACAACCTCGGTATTGCAGGTGTAAACTGGGATGTAAAAATCATGCAGGTAGAAATGGGCGGAGTATCGGAAGCCAATGTGATAGAAGCATACGAATATCCACTTATTATGCGCAAACTGTACAATGAAACAGGTGGAGACAAAGGTGCATTTATTGTAGCCACCAACAGTTCGTGGGGAACCGACAATGGTCAACCCGCTGATGCTCCCTTGTGGTGTGCTATGTACGATTCGCTGGGGACTTACGGTGTGTTGAGTTGTGGAGCTACAAGCAATAGCAGCGTGAATGTGGATGTAGTAGGGGATTTGCCAACGGCATGTCCAAGCGAATTTCTTATTACTGTAGGCCGCACAAACAGCAGCGACATCCGCGCCTCTGGCGGATATGGATTAACCACCATCGATTTGATGGCACCGGGCGATAACGTTTATCTGGCCAACAATTTCAATTATGCGCTTACAACGGGCACATCGTTTTCTTCACCCTGTGTTGCCGGGGCTATAGCATTGATTTATTCCATTCCCTGCACCACATTGATGGAAATTGCGAGCGCTGCACCAGGAGAAGGTGCTTCTATGGTGAAACAATATATTTTGGATGAAGTGGACCAAACGACCCAATTAATTGGCGAAACAGTGAGTGGTGGCCGTTTGAATGTCAACAACAGTTTGCAGGCCATGCTAACAGATTGTGAGGCCAATGGATGCATTGCTCCATTTTCAGTCGATATTATCCAACAACCAGGCACGTTGAATTACACCATTTCCTGGAGTGCAACAGCCAGCGCCGAGAATTTTTCAGTCCGCTACAAACTAAGTGGTGAGGCGACCTGGACAACGATTGAAAATATCGAAACATTTGAATTTGTGCTGAATGATTTATTGCCATGCGAAGTGTATGAAGTGCAATTGAGCACCGGTTGTACAGGCGAAGAAAGTGGCTGGAGCCCGGTCATCCTGATCGAAACGGATGGTTGCTGCATCAATCCTGTCACCTATGAAATGACTCAACAGGGAACAACAGAAGTTACCCTCACGTGGAATTCAGTTCTTGCAGCAGCTTCCTACACCATCGAATATAGTTACCCGGATGGGCCGGTTATTACTATTGATAATATCACAGGGAATACTATTGTGCTGACAGATCTGCTGCCATGTACTTCTTATTCAGCCAACGTGATCTCAACCTGCGAAGGTGGAAATGCAGAGACTACCACATTTAACTTCAACACTGCGGGTTGTGGCGCTTGTGAAGATCTCAGCTATTGTGCTATATCCAGCAATTCGAGTCTGGAGTATGTGGCCAATGTGACTGTCGGAAATATCAATCACAGTTCACAGGACGATGGCGGTTATATTCTGGTAGAAGGTGAAACAACAACGTTTAATGCCGGAGGTCAGTATGCCATTTCGCTAACTCCCGGATATGCCGGGTCGATGTATTCGGAATATTTTATTGTTTGGATAGATTACAACGCAAATGGAGTTTTTGAAGAGCCTCAGGAGATTGCTTTTGATGCGGGGGCATCTACAACGACAACAATTTCAGGAACCATTTTTGTCCCATTTACCGTGGCAGATGGTATTGTTAGAATGCGCGTCGGAATGAGTTATATGGGAAATTTTGGAGGTGGACAACCGCCCGTATTTTGTGGTGAGAATGATTACGGAGAAACAGAGGATTATTGCATCACCCTGGATAGTGAAGTTGGAGTGGAAGAAAAGATGATTTTGACAACGTCTATTTATCCAAATCCTGCAGCCGATAATATTGTGGTGCAAATTAATCAGAGTTCAAATCAGGAATTGTTCGATGTGGAGATCATCGCAGTTTCCGGACAAAAAGTAATGGCTGTCCAATGCCGTTCAGGACAAGTAATTGATATCAGTTCGTTAGCTGTTGGTGTTTACGGGATGCGCATTCCGTCGCTATCGCAGGGGATCATTCGTTTCGTAAAAGAAAGGCAATAGAACTTTTTAATCCGACTACACGATATAGGATAAGGTCAATAAAGAAATAACCTTTATTGAAGTCATCCCTTCAGTACGTAAATCAGGAGCATCAAAATTCTCCCGAAATATTCACGAAGTGAATTCTTAATTCCTTAACTTTTTAATGGTGAAACAAAAGCGCCGGAGGCGCAATTCTGCCTTCTAAATCGCATGAATTAATTTAACGGGAACTGGCACGTACACTTAAAACAACTTGATAACGTAAAGCACTACAGCGCCAAACAAAGCAGAGATCGGAATGGTAATAATCCAGGCGATCAGCAATTTGCCCGTAACACCCCATTTTACCGCAGATACGCGTTTGGTAATACCAACACCGATAATGGAACCCGTGATGGTATGTGTGGTTGAAACCGGAATACCCTTGATGACTTCGCCACCCATCTGCCATGGAAACTTAAGACCTTCCGTAAAGAACAGTGTTATTGCACCAGCGGTTTCGGCAGCCACACCTTCGAAAGGTGTAACCTTGGTGATCTTTGCTCCCATTGTTTTTACAATCTTCCAACCGCCACTCATTGTTCCAAGAGCTATTGCGGCATAGCAGGAAAGCGGAACCCAATTGGGCATTTCTTTCAGTGAAGTAATTTGTCCGCTGGCAATGAGCGCAACGGTGATAATACCCATGACTTTTTGCGCATCGTTACCACCATGGCCAATACTAAAAGCTGCTGAAGAGAAAAGCTGGAGTTTTCTAAAGTTCTTATTGGCCTGTGAATTGTGCATTCCGCCCAGAAAAAGAGTAAATACACCAATCACCAATACAATAAACCCAAGAAGAATCCACTTGAAATTGGCACCATGAAATAACACTTTCAGCCAATACGTTTCAAAATTATTTTTGAGATTGGAAGTATCATAGCGGTCTTTCGAATCTACGCCGATACGATGAGTTTCTTCCAGTTTGAAGTCTTTTTTTGAAGCGCTAAGTTGGGTTGCAATTGCGGATGAAAGCATCGTGTTTTCTGAAGTTTCACCTGGTTTTTTCAGGTAGTCCGTGTAAACCGTATACCTCGTTCCAGTTGAGTCTTCACCACCATTTGCATCTTTTGAAGCCTTTACAACAGGAGTATATTCTTGAAGATCTGCTGCTGTGAAGGTAAGTGCTTTTTTGAGATCATCTTTACTTACTTTTTCCGGGAAGACAAGAGAATAAGAACTAGCACCATTGAAGTCTTTTTTGTATTCAAGAGCATTGCCAACAGCATAAATTACAAGCGCAATAATGGTAATGGATACTATTTTCATCCAGGGGCCTTTTCGAAAAGAATTGAGAAACCAGACTGAAATCAGGTAAGACATGATCATTCCGGCAAGAGGAGCAATAAAGATGAATATGGCCGTCGCCCAAATGATTCCGGAGTTGATGGCCTCCCATCCGAATCCTGCGAGAAAAGCTCCTGCAAAACCACCGATAAGTGTATGAGAAGAGGATGATGGAATTCCGTACCACCAGGTAATAAGATTCCAGACAATGGCGGCAATAAGACCTGCCATAATCATAGGCAGTGGATTGTTTTCCTGTGCAATATAAATTTCCTTAACAGATTTCGCTACCGTTGTGGCAACGCTATGGTCCTTGAATATAAAGAAGGCCACAAAATTAAAAAATGCAGCCCATACGACAGCCTGAAATGGGGTGAGTACTTTGGTGGAAACAACAGTAGCGATGCTATTGGCCGCATCATGAAATCCATTTATAAAATCGAAAATGAGAGCTAATCCGATGACTGCTATCAGCATAAGTGAGAAGTCCATACAAATTAAGGATTATGAGTTTTTTACCAGTATGGATTCCAACACATTGGCTACATCTTCACATTTGTCTGTAGCCTCTTCTAACACGGAAAGAATTTCTTTTTTCTTGATCATTTCAATCGGGTTGGTCTCTTCCGAAAAGAGCCTGGCTATTGCAAGGTCAAAAATACTGTCAGCTTCGTTTTCTAAGTCGTTGATACGAATAATAGCTTCGCGAATGCGCCCGGCATTCTTCATGTTTTTTAGGTTCTGCACAGCGATATCAATCTCCATCGTTTGGCGATGAAGCACACTCGCAAGTCCGTGCATCACCTGATCGATTTCGTGGTATTTGTAGAGGCTCATACGCGAAGCAGTGCCATTGATGAAATCTGCTACGTCATCCAGGGATGTTGCCAGATAATGAATGTCCTCCCTGTCGAATGGTGTGATGAAATTGGAGCTCAATTCTGTAAACAAATTATGTGTTATTTCATCACCAACGTGTTCCATATCCCGAATGTCCTGAACGATCTTTTCAATATCAATATGGTCTTTGGCGTCCAACAAATCTCTAAATCGGGCAGACATTGCTACCAGGTTGGTTGTTGCTTTAGAGAAAGAGTCGAAGAACTTGCCACTTTTGGGGGCAAACATGGATAGGAGTCCCATTGATTAATTTATTTGACGCAAATCAACAAGTATCAAGCTACCTCAACCTTTCCGGTATGTTAAGCAATGGTTACGCATTTTGAAATTGGGTTGTGAAATGCTAGTTGCGCACACCGATCAAGTAGTTGGTGGATTTAACCCAGATTCCAGGAATTGCAATACAAAGGAATAGCTGTTCTAACGTCACTTCCAACAATTGAAAGAAGCTGTTTGGCCAATTCTGCGCTTCTAGTTTGCCATTAATAAGTTAAGATTCCTTAGAACATTTGCAATGTGGATCTGAATTTTAATTCGGGCAAAGAAAATAAGTGAAATTGAACTACGCATTCGAATTTCTAGTTTGCTTCAAAACGTTTGCGCATGCCCTGCTCCATCGCGCGGAGAGCATATGTATTTATTTTTTTTTGAAAATCATATGCGGTCACCATCGATTTGACCAGATAAGTGCACACCTGTTCTTTTTCAGAAGAGAGGCATCTTCTGTTTTCTGTTTTTTCGAATTTTCAGGAGCATTTTCTTCAAATATCGGTGGGTAGATTTATTATTTAGGAATAGGCAAACGCACTTTCGGGATAACACGAAATTCACATGAAGTCATACTATCGAGATGCTGAAAGCGCATTAAAATCAAATTATGGAAACATAAAAACAACAAATGAAATGAATATTTCTAAATTTGTGGCTCAAAATTGCGGGCATTTCTTTCAAAGAGGAATAGGTATGTTATTCGTCTACTTTCGCGGCGTTCTAATGTCTTTGAAAGAAAAGCTCACATATGGAATCGAATAAGGAAATGACAGAAATACCCATTGTACAGCGCTCGCTGGACTTCATCTTTCACGCGTTACTGCCAAAAGACAAGAAATTTTTTCCTCTGTTTGATCAGGCAACCGCCAATATGGTTGTAACCGCAAGAGCGCTTGAGGCTTCTCTAAAGGCCGATTCGATTTCGCGGCTCCAATCCCATGAAGAGATTGATAGACTGGAACGCCAGGGTGATGAGATAACCCATGCCATTGTGAATGAGGCTATCAGCACGTTTGTTGTTCCGTTTGATCGTGAAGACATTCAACAACTTGCAATTGCAATTGATGATGTGGTGGATTATATAAATGGCACATCAAAACGAATTGACCTTTACAAAATCCATCAGATATCACCAGTGATGATTCGCCTTTCTGAAATCATCACAAAATCTTCGGAAGAATTGCAACAGGCAGTATTCAATATGCGCAGTTTGCGCAAGATGGGTACTGTAAAAATGCACCTTCAAAAAATTCATATATACGAAAATGAAGCGGATAGATTGATGAATGGAGCAATAGCCGATTTGTTCACCAATGAAACTGATCCGATGCATATTTTGAAAATGAAGGAAGTTATTTCTTTCCTCGAAAATGCGACTGATAAATGCGAAGACGCGGCGAATGTGATAGAGAGTGTGATGATAAAGTTCTCTTAATACGCGATGTGCGATTAGCGATATGCGATGCGCGAGAGCTATCTGGAGCGGAAGTCAATAATCTAGACTCTAGAAAAAAGACTCTAGACTCTAGACGCTAAAACAAGGAACTTTCCGCATATTGACATGGATATTTTGTCGATCTTATAGATGTTTCTTCTCTGTGCTTTCTCTGAGCTCTCTGAGTCTCTGTGGTGAAAAAGCACGAGGGCTTATCTATCAACTTTCCACCGCACCCATCACATAGATGGCTTCCATATTCGGTGTAGGACTTCCACCTTTTTTCTCAAGTGATACAGCAAATGCAGAAGCGTTTTCGAAACTCTTCATTTTGTGTGGCATGCCATCGTTTTTGGTGAGGTCAATCATTCCCGCATCTACAGGCACTCCATCTACAATCGCCCAGAGTTGGTATTGCATTTGGGACGGTGCATCAGGCAACGCAGCAATCGACAGATATACGTCAGAGGATTCCTGATTCCAGAAAATCATGGCCTTGCTTTCGGGCGACATCGGCATACCCTTCATCTCCACCATCATCGTCTTCGGACTGTTGATCATGGCGAGCATGTCGTTCATTTGTTGGTAGTTCGCCTGTGTGGACTGAAGATCATTTGCAAGAAACGTTTTTTCACTTTCCAACGCGATAACTTTTGATTGAGTTGACTGGTATTTGTCGTACAACATCACATTGCCAATGGCGCTTCCGATCAACAAAACAATTGAAGCAGCAGCAAGCCAGTTGAATTTGTTAGAACGAATTTCCGGAGATGGCTGCATTTGAATCACCGGAGTTTCATTACTGCGGTTTTGAATGGCTTTCATCACATTCTCCCGCACCTTATCAGAAGGCTTAACCGCTTGAGATTGTCCATAGGCTTCCATGGCCTTTTCGATTTCTTCGAGTTCAGATTTCAAGGCAGGGTATTGCAGGAGCATGGATTCCACTTCTGCTTTTTCAGCATCTGTGCAAATACCCATTGCATAGGACTCCAGCTTACCGCTTGCTATGTAATCTTCTATGTTCATGTCACTCCATGTTTGAATTTTTCGCGCAGTTTTATCAACGCAGCGCGCGCTCTTGTTTTTACTGTTCCCAAGGGAAGATTGAGCTCCTGGCTTACTTCATCCTGTGTCATTCCGCCGAAATACATCAGATCTACAATGGCCTTTTGCTCAGGCAGCAGATTATCGACCAATTCGTTTATTCCGATCGAATCCTCCTGTTGCCGGATATCAGACTGTTTATTGATGCTATTTACGGAATCTTCGACGTTTCGGATTTTAGAAGCGATTTTTATGTGCTTATTTCTTGCTGCGTCAATGGCCGAATTGCGGGTAATATTGAGCATCCAGGTGTAAAGCCTGCCTTTGGAAGCGTCGTATGTAGCCCGTTTATCCCAGATTTTAACAAATGCTTCCTGCAATACATCCTCAGCAAGTTCGCGGTTTCCCAGCACTTTCATCACCACTCCCATCAACGCGCCGCTGAAACGATCGTAGATAATTCCAAATCCACCAGCATCTCCCGATTGCAGGAGTTGTACAAAGTCTTCTTCGGTATATAGGTTTTGAGGCGCCATGTAGGATTAAGGCCGTGAATGTAATTCTGAAAACCGTTCACCAAGTTAAAGTCCAATAAAAATTGAATGAGAGTCAATCCACAATAAGATACAAAGCGCTTTTATCGCGCGGGATTTTTGAATCTCCTTTGAGAAATGGATTGCGTAAATTGGGTTTAAATCCAACAATAAGAAGTTAAGAAAATGAAGTATTCGTTTTGCGAATATTCCTCAGGGATCTCAATTCCTATCTTTCTTAATGGTAAAATAAAACTCTGGATGCGCCTTTCTGCGGCTTTTTAGTTGAACCACAATTTTTGGCATCAGGGTTAAACACTTATTCCGAAAAAACATGGATGTATCCTTCAGTGGGCAGAGAACAATGGCAGTCTCTTGCCTGGGTGGGTGAGTAGTTGATAACATAATAATAGACTCCGGCGCTCACCTTTTCTCCTGCGCGGTTTTTGCCATCCCAAACCAGTTGATTTGATGTCAGCGTTTCCACAACATTGCCCCATCGGTTATAAATATGCACGGCATCGATTTGCGCTCGAAGAACACCAAAATCCACATTCTCATTCAGTCCGTCGCCATTGGTAGTCATTACATTGATGAATTCCTTTAAACACTCAAGCGCGGGCACGTAGACTTCAGCAGACACAACGCAGTTGGGGTTGTTGGCCACCTGAACGCTATACCATCCAGTGTCGGGTACCTGCACTGTTGAGGTTGAGTCGCCTGTACTCCACAAATACCAGTCGTATTCTTCCTGAAAACCAACAGTCATGTAGCCATCATTGCAATAGGATGTGCATGGGTCCAGGGCAACATCAGGATATGGATTAACGACAACTTCGAGGGGCATTATTTCAAATTCGCAAACTGCATTGGTGAGTGTGAGAGTGTATAACCCAGCATTTGTGGGTGATGCAGCATTGATGATTAAACTCTGTGGTCCATTCAGTATGCCTGATGGCGTGGTCCAGGTATAAGTATCGGCAACAACTGGCGAGGTCAAAACAATGGTAGCGCCTTCGCATTCCTCTATGAAATTATCGTCGTCAAGTTGCAGTATTTCCTGAGGTACCACATCGAAAAACAAAGTAAATGAAGCCGTGCAGTTTTCATCTGCAACAGTAAGTGTATAATCACCTTCGTCTTCTTCGGTCGCGTTGTAGATAAAAATTGAATCTGCCGGTGAGGTTGATCCATCGGGCAATGTCCACAAATAATTCATATCTGCCTCCATGGGAGAAATAAGCATTGCATCTGCACCCAGACAAATGGATTCTTCGCCGCTGATGATGGGAGGCAGAGATGAAAAATAAATCTCGACGACCACTTCGGTGGCAAAGCTTGCACACACAGCATCCTGAGCAAATACATAATAGGTAGTCTCTTCTTCAATCACTGGTGTTGAAAATGTGTAGCCATTGGCCACGACGTCCAGCCCATTTTCATCGGTAGTCCAATACACCTGATTGTTTGAAGACGCGAACAGCACAGCGCTTTCGCCAGCACAAATAGTAGTTCCATCCGCAATGGGGTTTATTATTTCGTATTCCACAACATTGTATGCGGCAGTGCCCATGCAGCCGAGTTGATCATAAGTGGTGAGATAATACGTGCCCGGTTCAGTTACTTCCAGATTTTCATAGGGCACATTGCCGGGTTGCCACAAATAACCCTGCATTCCGCCATTTGCGGTAAGGGTAATTGTATCATTTGGACAAAACGTTTCTGAAGAAGGTGTAATGAATGCGGGAGTATCTGTATCGGTGATGGTAATATCGAGAGCGGTGGTTATGCCACACGAAGTGACACTGACGTTGTAGGTTCCTGCTTCATAAATCCATTGATCTATGGCACTATCGAAAAATGGTTCGCCCCATTCTATGTTCTCATAATCGTTTGTGGCGATTTGAATGAGCACAGCGCCGTTTACACACAATTCGGTGCCGGGATAGGAGATGAGGTAAGGAGTAGAATATTCTTTGACCTCCACCATATTCGATTCTAAAATGCAACCCGAATAGTCGGTGAGAATACAGTAGTAAAACCCCGGAATACTCACATAGATGCTTTGGGTATCGTCGATCTCTTCGCCCAATGGACC
>JBJXFC010000248.1:0-8119 GCA_046153915.1 Flavobacteriales bacterium | reverse complement strand
ATTCTTCTGCGAGTATCCAACCCACTCCGGCTTCATCAGTGTCTACGTTATTGATAAAATCATGTCCCTTCCACGATTTCACTTTTATTTTATTGACGTTAATGTTTCCTGCACCCGCAAGTGGATCACCTGTTTCAACAAGCTCAATAAAGCCTGGTATGAGATGTAAACCACCTGGATGGTAATTAGGTAAAAGCGGATCACTGCATTGACCTAGATCTGCCATCGCTCTTAAGGCATGAACTGGGCGTGTGTAGTCATAATGCCCTTTAATTCCCCAACTTGTAATGGCAACATCGTGCATGGCTCCACCCATTGCGAGATATCCTTTTACATCCCATTCAAGATCATTCAGTACTGGCCCTTCGCCCTTGAATTTTTTCTCTACCAAAGGATGATCTGCAACATAGTTAAAGATGGAGAACCAATGGCCGGGAGGTGTTTCAGAACTGGGTCCATCCGCCCAGAATTCTGCAAGTACCCTGCTGTAATCGCCGCGTGGCACAATATTCGGAGTATATGGCAAACCTGTTACGGGATTGATTGGATGTCCGACGCTTCCAACAGTGCCACCATTTTCCTGATCATAAAAGGTGACATGATCCTGAAGATTGGTTGGCAATACATTTTGATTTCCACGGGAAGCAGGTGAGATATCCCACATCACGCCATCCGTTGGATCGAGATGTGATGACCACATGGCTACTGTTTCAAAGTTCCATTGGAAGAGTGGTGTAGTTCCACTTCCGTCCATGCTGTGCATAGGAGGGGTGCCGGGATCATGGTATACTTCATAATTCCATCCGTTGCGTGGATGAATTGTTTTATCTGATTCCTGCAGAGAGAAAGGTGTTACACTTCCCCACTGAGCGCCAATAAAGGCTGGAGTTGCACCCGGAATTTCATTGCCACTCTGGTCGATAAAAATATCGAGCGTAGTGGGTTGCCAGCGATTGATATCTACAACGTTTGGATTTCCCGGATCATCTACAATCATGGGAGGATTGATGGGTGTATAACTTGTATTTGTGTAATTACCGCTCTGGTTGGATCCATCTTGCATCCCGAAAGCGATAATGCATTGAGCGATGTAATTGCCAAGAGCTGCTGCTGAACCGGTACTGTAGTCTGTAGATGTAAAATTGATATCAAGACCAAGAGCGGCCATATGTGCATCATAACCCTGATAGAGCAAGGCAGCGTTTGGTGAATTCCCAAAACGATTGCGCAACAGCCGATAAGATGCATAACTAATTGTAATTGCCCTGGCAGCTTCGATATCAGGTGGCGCTGTTATTCCGCTGAACGCACAAGAGAATCCATCTACTGTTTGTCCAAGAAGAAATGTACAATTGGAAGGCTCATAAGCAGCCCAACTATCGTATGCTGCTACAGAGAAATGGAAGAGATTTCGCGCATGAACGGGAGGACGAGCAAAGTCACGCCGTATAGAAGCAAGAAGTAATTCATTCCATTGGCGCGCTGCGCTATTATCAAGACTCGTTGTTGGATAATCTGTGGGCGGTGCACAATTGGGGTCTGGATTTGTAGGACAAGGATCACATGTGTCAGCTAATCCATCTTCATCATAATCGGAAGGGTTTGGCGCGAGACCACAGTTGTCTGACATAAATACTCCATAACCTGAACATTTTCCTGTAACGAAATCGGGTAGACCATCTTCGTTGATGTCGATCCACACCATATCGTAACTGTTGTCAGCCCATGGATACAGCGTTGTTCCATAGGGATTGGTAAAGGTGCCACCATCATTTCTCAGGAGCGCTAAACGGCGGCCAGAATCGCACGGCGGAATGTCAACGTCAACGTCTGAAACGGCTATATCCATATCGCCATCCAGATCTATGTCCATCGCATGCACGTTTCCACCGAATCCATTTACACTACCGAAATTCACGGAAGTCTGTGTAATGCTAAGACTAGTATTTACTGTGAAACCGGTTACAGTGAGCAATCTATCTGATCCATCATCTACGACATAAAGATCTTTTTGTCCATCGAGATTAAAATCGGCTACATCAAACATATAGGGTGCCGCAGAAGGAGTGAGGTTTTGCCAATTGGTAAATGTTCCATTGCCGTTGTTAAACATTAGGATGGTGCCAAGACTGTTCCATGGACTTACAGAATACAACGTAGTGACTTTAATAATGTCGTTGTCTCCATCGTTGTCCATGTCGTGGATCTGCACCGCGGTGCCAAAGGCTGAGTTGCGCAAATTGCCAAGTCTGGCCTGACTTTCGTTGGTGAAATGTCCACTACCATCATTGATCAACAAAAAGTCCAGAGCTGTTCCGCCCTGCTTGTAGTTAGCGAAATAGATATCTGGCGCTCCATCTCCCGTAACATCACCACCCCATACTGCACAAATAAGGGTTACATCATCTGTCAAATCAGGAAAACGAGAAGCGGTTTCATCTAGCAAACCGAGCCAGTTTCCATTGACATCCTCGCCTTGATTTTGATAAAAAACAGGCTGCATACCGAAAGTATTTGCAACCACTACATCCTGCCAACCATCATTGTTGAAGTCTGCAATAAAGACATCTCGTGCATAGGTTGGACTGCTTATGAATTGTGGCGCATAAACAGATGTCATGTCTGTGAGAATGCCATTCACATTCATCAGTAACAAATCTGATTTTGCCGGTTCAATTGGGTTAGAAAAAGGTTCTTTGCGAACAACAATGATATCCTCATGTCCATCGTTGTTGAGGTCTGCAGCCCACATATCTTTTTCTTCATCATCACTTACCGCAACGGATGAAACGACAAGTCGTGTGGAAGATTCATCAGACCACTCGAGCCATTGAGCATGCAGTGGTTGGATTGATACAAAAACAAGCAGAAGTGCAGTTGCAATTTTTCCAAAAGGAAAAAAGGAAGGCTTGAAGCCTTCCTGTAAAATTTTGTTGGTCATTTTGGTTAAGTCTTGGTTTTAGCAATTATTCCACAACGATTCTTTCGGTCACTCGTTTGCCATCATGATAGATGTCCAGAAGATATATACCGGAAGAAAGTTTATTCTCAAAAATCCATGTTGTAAGTAAATAGCCCTCTACATAAAACTGACGGTTTTCGATCATCTTACCAAGCCCATCTGTAAGCGTGGCGTTTACTAATCCAGATTCTATTCCGGTAACTTCCAGGTTTACAGAGTTGCCATCAATCGGATTCGGATAGAGATTCATGCTAATACCGGTTTCATTTCTGTCGAAGTCGTGCTCATTCGATTCGCCATCTAAATATTCGATCATGCCACCGCTGCCGGCAATCAAAAGGCAGCTTACTGGCCCCCAAGGATTCGTATACCCACTTTGGTAAGTAACCCGAACGCGAACATTGTAGGTTGTTCCCGGAACAAATCCCATAGCAGAAGTAATCATCAAATATTGAGTAGTTCCTCCATTGAATGTAAATACAGGTTCACTGAGGTCAGCTTTCTGGAATTCCCACTGGTAATTGAGCGAATAACATACTGTAGTATTGGAGCGAATATTCACGCCTAGTGGGCGCGGACTCGGACAGTCTTGTGTGGTTGCAAGGATCAACAGCGGATCTGCATTGAACGAGAATGTGCATGTGGATGAACCTTGCACAACTATGGTTTCTGATGTTCCATTGCCGCGTGTTACTGTATAGCTCGCATCAACACGCGCTACATAATTGCTTCCTGTTGGCATATTCATCACCTTGTAAAGATCCAGTATAGAACTTGGTTGTGTTCTGCTATAAGTGATATTAGTTTGCGTTGAGGTAAAGTTGTATACGTAGTTGGTTGCGTTTACTACAACAGCTTTAAACTTACTACACATATTGTATGCAGCTGCAGGTGTCAAACATCCCGTTGAGGGAAGATCGCTCACACAAATGGTAAAGGTTCCTGTGCCTTGTGCAGAATTGAAATTTCTTACAGCTACAAAATATTGTTGTCCCGGTGTAAGATTTCCGATGTTCAGGAACTCATTTCCATTCGCAGACTGCAGGTTTTCATTGTCGATCATGACTCCTGAATTGTTTTGCAATTCAACCAGTGCGTTGAAAGAAGAAGTGGTAACCTTGATTTGAACTCCCGGAGAAACCGGTGTGAACGAATACCATAAATCCTGGCCCGTGAGTGCAGAACTTTGTGATTCAGCCGATGCGCTGGCAAGCGAAATATTGCCCGAAGTTGCGTTGCAGGTATTGTATGCGCTTACGTTGAGAGGCGACGCATATTGTTTCCAGTCATTGGCAACCGCAGGACATCCATCATCAGCAGTGCCATCGCAATCCTCATCTATGCCATTGAAGCAAATTTCGATTGCAGCAGGATTAATTGCGTTGTTGTTGTCATTGCAATCTCCTGCCTGAAGCACGTGACCTGATGGTTGTGTGCAAGCTGAAACAAAGGAGTTTGGATTTCCATATCCGTCACCATCGATATCTGCATACCAGGTCTGCCCAACACCTTCATCTATTGCGTTATCGCAGTCATCATCGATGCCATTGCAGATTTCCGTTGCTCCGGGATGAATCGAAGCATTGCTGTCGTTGCAGTCTCCACCGCAAGAAGCAAAGCCATCATTATCTGCGTCAAATCCTTCATCTATACTGTTGTCACAGTCGTCGTCGATGCCATTGCAAATTTCTGTAGCACCGGGATGAACGCTGGCATTGTTGTCATTGCAATCCCCTGAAACGGATACATAGCCTGAGGGCTGAGTGCATGTTTCCTGAGAAATGGATGCATTACCAAAACCGTCGTTGTCTATGTCCTGATACCAGGTTGCTATTGTTCCAATCAGTTGTCCATTTATACAAATAGCGCATGCTGTAGATGTGTTTTCGTCTACTAGATTGTCACAATCGTCATCAAAATTGTTACAAACCTCAATTGCACCTGGATGCACAGCATTGTTGTTGTCATTGCAATCGCCCTCACAGGTAGTATATCCATCGCCGTCCAAATCAAATCCTTCGTCTATGCTACCATCACAATCATCGTCGATATTATTACAGATTTCAGTTGCTCCCGGAAATAACGACGAATTGTTGTCATCGCAGTCGCCATTACACGAAGTATAGCCATCTCCGTCGTTGTCAAATCCTTCGTCTATGAGATTGTCGCAATCATCATCGATGTTATTGCAGATTTCATTTGCTTCGGGAAATAATGAAGAATTGTTGTCGTCGCAGTCTCCATTGCAAGTGGTGTAACCATCTCCGTCAGTGTCAAATCCTTCGTCTATGCTATTGTCACAATCATCATCGATGTTATTACAGATTTCAGTTGCACCAGGATGCACGTTGGCATTGTTGTCGTTGCAATCTCCCGAGCACGATGTATAGCCGTCGCCATCTGTATCATATCCTTCGTCTATGCTGTTGTCACAATCATCATCTATTCCATTGCAAATTTCTGGTGCACCAGGATATGCAGAGGAATTATTGTCGTTGCAATCTCCCGCGCAAACAGTGTATCCATCTCCATCCAGATCATATCCTTCATCGATGCCGTTGTCACAATCATCATCCACACCATTGCACAATTCGAATGCACCCGGATAAGCAAGTGCATTGTTGTCATTGCAATCTCCTTCGCATGTTGTGAATCCATCACCATCTGCATCAAAACCTTCGTCGATGCTGTTGTCACAGTCATCATCTACGTTGTTACAAACTTCAATTGCGCCAGGATGCACAGAAGCATTTCCATCATTGCAATCGCCATTCACCGCTACAAATTGCAATGGAGCTACGCAGGCAAAAACGGTAATGTTATTGTTTCCAAATCCGTCGTTGTCGCCATCGTAATACCACGCAACGGCGCTTCCAACCTGGATGTAATTTGTTTTTATTTCCTGATCGTTGCCCTGAGGACCTGTTGCAGTCAGGGTTACAGAATAAGTTCCGCCACTGTTGTATGTTACGGTTGGATTCTGACTTGTGGAAGAAGTTGGAGTACCACCCGGGAAGGACCATAGCCATGAAGTAGCGCCGCCGGCTGAAAGGTCAGTGAAATCAACGGACTGGCCACTGCAAACGGAAGTTGAATTGGCAGAAAAATCTGCAACAATGTTTGGTATCACCGACTGACAATCGCCGTATACCGTGATTATATTGTGATTAAAATCATTCAGAATGTCGATGATATTGTTTACACAAACTGTATTCGCAGTTAGTGATGAATAATGAACGCGCAGGATTGGTGTTGGAGCAATATTGATTGGAATATAGGTTGGACCATCTCCAAGAACAGCAAGGCTATTGCCTCCCACTTCTGGATGGATGTGAGCATTCCAAACTGCATTAGACAAAAGGTTCTCTACGGATGAAAGTACAACACCAGAGAAGTCTACCTGCAACGCAGAAATTTCATTGTCTGGATTGATAATGTATAAATCGAAATAAGATTCGGTAGTATTCAGATTCATTACCCCAAGTGTAGCAGATTCGTTTGCATCCAGGATTTCATCGTCGTAAGGACATTCAGTATACAACAAAGGTGGCACGCCAAGATCTTGTTGCTGGTGAATACAAGCACCAGCATAGGCCGCATCGGCTACTGTAATTTCGCCGTCGTTGTTGAGGTCTGTGCATGGAGAAACTGCAACTCCGCCATAAACTGCCGCTTCAGCATAGGTATGCTCATCTATCATTGTGAAATAACCGTCCTGGTTTACATCACCTTTGATAACAACACCAGGACAAGTGCCCTCACAATCGGGATAGGTATCTCCAAACGGCACTCCCAGGCAATCTTCAAGTATGGGACACGTTGCAATGTTCTTGGTAAAGTTGATGAGGTTGTTGTTCGCATCCTTGTCGAAGTGAATACAAACTTGAGCCCAGTTATTATCGTATCTCAATTCATAGCGACCGTTTTTGTCAGGACTTTGATCCCAATTGGTGCGCACAACAAGATAATAATCTCCGCTGGGCACATCAGTAACATCAATCCACTGGCATGAAAGTCCGGATGAATAATAGTCCGCACATCCAGCAGTTATACCCATGTTTCCGCAAGAGTATTGAGCAGAAATACCCGAAGGACAAGACAAATCCAAAACGCAAAAACCATTCTTAAAACCAATTTGTGGCATGGGTTCGCCAGCCTGATTAAAAAGTAAATACTCCGCGTAGCCTTCGTAGTGATAGTGATTGTGACAGGCATCGTATTCGAATTGCGGATTGCCGGCATTTGGAACACCGATAAAATAATCCTGGGTTCCAATATTTGTAATCCGGGTTGTGAATCGAAGAACACTTCGAGTGCCAAGCCCTTGCAGGCAGCCTTCATTTACCAAACAACCATCTGTGCCATTTACTGTGGTAGAATACAAGGTAGAATATAAGTCGGGCAATGAAACCTCAAGATCTGGTCCTAGTCCAGTGCAGTTTGGGTCGCCATTGTAATAGCATGTTCCGGCAATTCCTGCGAGTGGGTTGAAATTACATGCGTTGATATCCATGCACCCTGTTATGGCGCCTGTATATTCAAACAATGCCTGATAGGACTGACCGCTGCATTGACCGATGCTACCCACACGAATATAATAGGTATCGCCTCCAGTCATGAAAACATTTGATTCTGCCTGAATGCCGCAAAAATCGTCGTTATAGGTATAAGAAGCCTCATTCGAATCATCGAAATTGGCCATTGTGCAATAATCATACACCCAGATTTTGGTGTCACAAGATGCAAGGCTGCAGGTTGAGATTTTGTATTGACCATTCGAAGCAGGAGTAAAAACGTACCACGTGTTGTCGAATGGCACATCAAGAGTCCCCAAACTTGCGACTATGGCATTATCACAACTTATACCATCAGGACAATTGACATAGCGGATGTCAAGACTTGTAAAGGCCTGACCATTGGCAACCTCGAGGCCATTGAGATAAATTTTATAGTTTCCACTTGCGTTTAAGCCATTGTTGCCGGTGTCGTAAATTTCAAAGCGGTGACAATTATCCGAGATACAAACGGTAGCATCATTGCTTGTGCCTTGTGCAACAATCGCATTAGTTGAATCAAAGAGTTTCCAGGAAGTTTGTGTTGGATTGGCATCAGGTGTTATATCAACCGTTACGATATCACCACTTACGACATTAACAG
>JBJXFC010000228.1:0-5540 GCA_046153915.1 Flavobacteriales bacterium | reverse complement strand
AAATACCCTTTGCGCGCATCCGTGGCGCCTGTAAACGATCCTTTTTCATGTCCGAAAAGTTCGCTGTCTATCGTTCCTTCCGGAATGGCACCGCAGTTTACAGCGATATAAGGCGCGTGTTTGCGGGCGCTGTATGCATGAATGATTTTGGGAATACTTTCTTTACCTGTTCCGCTCTCACCACTGATGAGGACAGACATATTGGTGGCCGCAACCTGCACGGCAATATCGAGGGCACGATTGAGCATCGGGTTGTTGCCGATGATTTCGAAGCGTTGTTTGACTGTAATTAGTTCCATTTTGCTACGCTCCAAACTTAATGGCAATGGAGCCGAATGTCTTTACGAATGGATTAATATTTTTAGCATCTTTCTATTTAGGACTAAACCTCGAAATAATAAGCACGTTCAGCATTTCGAAACCGAATGCAGACGGGCTATTCAAACGTTATGGGGACAATGATTTGATCCGACTTTCCATAAGTAATCCAATTTGGGAAAGAAGATACAAGTCGAATGGCTTCTTTGCCAAGTTCTGGCGAAACCCCTCGTTTTTCCCAAATGGCAACATCACTTATTTTTCCATTGTTATTTACGATTGCTTTAACGAAGACCGTTCCTTTAACCCCCGCCTTCTTAAGCGCTTTTGGGTAAACCAGATTTTTTCGAATAAATTGATACATGGCTGGCTCACCGCCTGGAAACTCGGGCATGACAGGCGGTTCCTGCGGTCTATACTCTTCGCCTTCGGATGCTGCTGATTCTTCTATGGCAATTGGAAAATTAGAGCCACCAAGTTCTTCTGCAGACTGAAAGTGGTTTTCTGTACGTTTGGAATCTTTTAGAATAATCTGCACTTCAGTAAGTGATGAAATCAAACTCATCCATTGGTCCGATGAAGGAATCCTGATAAATCCATGATCTGTTTCTTCAACGATGTCGAGATGCACAATGGTGCCATTGCTTATAGAAGCTATCCAAACTTCCGTGTATCGGTTTTTGTTGAGATCTGTTGCAAACGATGGAAGATGATAGATGCGTTGATCGGGAGGAAGTATGGCCGGTAAATCAGACCGCAGGGTCCGGGGAATGTCAAGCAAACAATATGAGATGTTTCGTGGATTTAAACGGAGATCCGCCATTTCCGGACTCACAAGGTCATTGGGGAGATTCAAGGTGAAAAGCGAAAGATCACTATTGATTATCAAATTATCCGATGGATTTGTTAGATAAATATCTGCGAGAAAGGATTGTTTGACAGATCGCGCATTAGTTCCCCTCTGAAGTTCGATAGGAGGCACTAGAGGGTGGTTTCTGCTAAAGACTGAAATGTCTGGCAATTCAATGATAGTTGTGTCTTCCAGAATGCGAGACTTGCGGTTTTCTGCTACAACCCATCTTTTATTTTCTGATCCGCTAAAGAAGCAACGCAAATACTCGCCGTATTTCCAATTGTTGTATTTCCTACTTTCTTGCAGAATGCTACAGGAGTTTGGGAAATTGAATTCATTGGTCATTCGCCACTCACCATCCATATTTTCATAAGCGGCAACACTTGCAATAGTGTCATGGATAAAGATCACCCATTTAGACAATTCATCCGGTTGATTATTGTTTGGAAACGTTAAGCTAAGTCTGGGAATAAACTTTGAGGCTGATTTCCGTTTTTCATTTTCGGTTTTTTTTGCAAACTCCGAAGAAGCGACTTTGTAAGCAGCGCCAACTCCAAACCCACCGATTTCTTTTATTCCGAGAAAATAATCATAACCTTCTATCAGATCATGGTGTCGAAAATAGTTAGTCTTGAAATCCTTCAGGGCATATTCATAAGTAAAACCATTGCGTTTCTCTGGCAAAAGAAGTTTGTCAAGCTCGCCACATGAATATTTGAGATTAATCATAGTTTTGGT
The DNA here is from genome assembly GCA_046153915.1 of Flavobacteriales bacterium. Taxonomy (GTDB): domain Bacteria; phylum Bacteroidota; class Bacteroidia; order Flavobacteriales_D; family Sanyastnellaceae; genus JANNVZ01. The sequence continues at coordinate 3,631 of JBJXFC010000228.1, read as the reverse complement.
AGCATCAACTTCGATGCGGGAGGGCTTCACAGAATGATTCCAAACGATAAGTCCCTCTATATTTTCATCCAGTGATTGTGCGTCCAATGCGCGTTGTTTGAGTTTTTCTTCCAGTTTTCCGCAGTAAAGCATGTTCGATTTGAGCGGGTATCCGAAGTGTTTATCAAAATCTGAGGTGCTCCAAATCTCAAGACTGTTGATCAATGATCTGAATGCCTGAATTTGTTTTTGTTGAATCTTCTTCTTCGGAGAAAGAAAACAATGCACCAGAATATTGACGTTTTCGTTTGTTATCCTAAGCGCTCCGATGTTCAGCATGGAATCGTTGATGCTGAATTGAAAAAGTGTAAAATCATTCAGCTTGGTTTCTTCTTTGGATAAGAATGTTGTTTTCTTAGCGCCTTTGTAAAGCCATTCCTGCCACGTGGTAATCTGTGGGTTCCATTCTACCGTGTCTGGTCTCTGAACAATGTGCACAATTGCACCTGTGGCAACATGTTGAAGTTGATAATCTCGATATTGGAAGATGTAATTATTAGAAGGTATGCTCTTTACTACCCACTCATTCGTTGTCAATTCAGCTTTGACAGAAGGTGGTGCCAGGAATTGAAATGTCTGTGCCTTTGCTTCTAAAAGAATGAACAGGACAATAAAGCTTGATAACATGTTTCTCAGCATAACAAGGCAAGAAGTTTTATTGGTTAATTTGAAAGTGGATATTTTCATTTGGTAAATCAAATTTAACCAAAATGTTCTGACCAGATGTACCAATGGGATTTATATTCCAAATTCGATTTCATGACAGAAATCTTATTGCAAATTAATTCTTAATGGAACCATCATGCGAACTCGCACGGGCTTTCTGTCAATTTTTCCAGGAGAATATTTCGGAAAAGTTTTAACGATGCGCACTAACTGTTTAGCGATATCTGAATTTGGGTTTTTTAAGGGTTTTACGTTTGAAACCTGGCCGTCCTTTTCTACCACGTACTCTACGTAAGTTGTTGCACCAAACACTTCCCGGTCATGAACCGATTCAGGAAAAACAATATTCTTTCTAATAAAATCCATCATCGCAGGATCTCCTCCCGGATACTGCGGCATTACCTCAGCGAAGGAATAGATAGTGTCAATCTGAGTAGTATCAACCTTCATGCTGTCTGAAACCAAAATCAAGTTGTCTTGCCCTTTGGCATTGATACATATCATCAACACCAAAATTGTTGCGAGGCACCAATCTGTTGGGAGGCACCGGCGTTTTAAGCAAGAAATCAATTTTGAACTAAACATTTCGTTACGTCAAATTAAATTTTACCCTAAAAGTGATCCTTGTGCGCATTGGTTTTTTACACATTTCTTAGGACATATACTCAGTCGATTTTAAATGTAAAAGGAATAACAGATTTTGATCTCACATTATTCCCATTTTGTTGGGCGGGAGTCCAGTTTGGAAACAATTTCACAATGCGCATTGCTTCGAGCGCCAGACCTGGCCCATTTTTTATCTCCTTCACGGCCCGGATATTTGTAATTGCTCCGCTCTTTTCCACAACGAACTCTATGTATACCGTGCCTTGAACTTTCTTTGCTAATTCGGATGCAGGGTAAATAGTTTTTGCTTTTATATACCGGAACAATTCGGAATTACCTCCTGGAAAGGAAGGGGGAACTTCCGGGTTTACAAGAATAGAATCATCCTGTTCATCCCAGTCGGGCATTTCAACATTTGAATTCATGGGAGATTCGACAAGACTGTCAGGTGCCTCAGTCACAATTGTAGTATCCGCGGGCATATGGCCTAACAAAAGTGAACTCTGGTCAATCAGATTCAAGAAACAAAGTTTACTTTGAAAAGGAGCACGATTGCACGTTTCCTTGTCTTGAAGTTGTATGGATCCTGCAGCGAAGCTGAGGAGAAGGATGTTCAAGGCAAATAGTTTCATGAGAGTTTTCGGTTAAGTATTTTCAGAGATTTCTCCAATCAACGTATAACTGCTGCTATCCGTCGTTAATACATCCACGTACGTTCCAATTGTAACGCCTTCTTTTTTTGGAAATACAATCACCATGTTTTGTGTATTTCTTCCCTGGAAAAAGTCCTCCGATTTTTTCGAGTTGCCTTCAATCAAAACACGCTGCACATATCCCACATATTGACGGGCTCTTGCTGCTGCATTTTTTTGCTGGATTTCGATAACTTCCAGCAAACGGCGTGATTTGATTTCTTCGGGCACATCGTCCTCAAACTTTCTTTCTGCCAGTGTTTTGGGGCGTTCCGAGTATTTGAACATAAACGCCATATCATAGACGACATCTTTTAATAATGAAAGTGTATCCTGATGTTCTTCCTCGGTTTCACCACAAAAGCCAGAGATGATGTCGGTAGAAATGGCACAATCAGGCATGATGTTTCGGATGGATTCGATGCGACTCAGATACCATTCGCGGGTATATCCACGGTTCATTCTTTTCAGCACATCACTATTGCCGCTTTGCACCGGAAGATGGATGTATTTGCAGATGTTCTCGTATTTCGCCATCACGTGCAATACGTCATCTGTCATGTCTTTGGGATGTGAAGTTGAAAAGCGCACACGCAAATCCGGATTCACCAATGCCACCATTTCCATCAATTGTGCAAAGTTCACTGTCGGTTTTGCAGCATCAGTGATTTCACCTTTTGCATTCATATTCCATTTATAGGAATCAACATTCTGACCCAATAAAGTCACTTCGCGGTAGCCCTGATCAAACAATTCGTGGGCTTCTTTCACGATACTTTCCGGATCACGACTGCGCTCTCGGCCACGTGTAAACGGTACCACACAAAATGAACACATGTTGTCGCAACCGCGCATAATGCTGATGAATGCAGTAATTCCGTTGGAGTTCAAACGCACTGGCGTGATTTCCGCGTACGTTTCTTCACGGCTCAACAATACGTTTACCCCTTTCTGACCTGTATCTACCTTATCGATGAGGTTGGGCAGATCGCGGTAGGCATCCGGGCCAACTACCAGGTCTACCAATTTTTCTTCTTCCAGTAATTTTTCACGAAGACGTTCGGCCATACAGCCCAAAACACCGATGGTCATTCCGGGTTTTCTTTTTTTAACGCTGCGCAAATAGTTTAGTCTTCCCCGAATGCGCAGTTCTGCATTGTCGCGTATGGCGCAGGTATTGAGCAAAACGAGGTCTGCTTCTTCCGGATCGCGTGTAGTTGTAAATCCTTCTTTAGCCATGATGCTGGCTACAATTTCGCTATCAGAGAAATTCATCTGACAACCATAACTTTCGAGAAGGAGTTTGCGAACTGGTTTATTCGTTGTTTGCTCACCAACAGAATCGGGGAGCATGAGGTATTCACCCTGACGGGTTTCATCGATGATTTTTTCTTCCACAGTGTAAGGCTGTTTTGAAAAGTGAATAAAATGGTGAGGTGCAAAGATACTCTCTTTCCTGGAAGAAAAGGTAAGTGTCAGACTGTCAGTGGAATATATTGGCTATTTGCGGTAAATCAAGTTGTTGGCAGTGATTCGTTTAATGCCACTTCCAATGAAATGCTTGCACCAAAGAATGCATATATTTTCTCGAGAACAGCCTCCACAACTGCATCGGGGCAAGAGGCACC
>JBJXFC010000207.1:0-13953 GCA_046153915.1 Flavobacteriales bacterium | reverse complement strand
CTTACAGTTTCTATGGATTCACAAAACAATGAGTTGTTTCTCAATCTGACTGCCGGAAACGGAGGGTTTGCCGTTGTGAAACTGATTGATATTTCAGGCCGTGTTGTAAGCACCCTTGTTAGCGAAGAAGTAGGTTCTGGTCCGGTGACCTTGAAAAGAGACGTTTCGAGCCTCGGTCGTGGAATTTATTTCGTTCACATGAAAGTGGGCGATCGCGAATTGACTAAAAAATTCATCAAAGGATAATTCCTTTTTTGCTACCCTGATACTCCAGCCCGGAATGCTACATTCCGGGCTTTTTTCATCCCACATTGTTATGTGAAAAAAGATTCACCGGACTTGCAGAGAACGCTCTTCTATGATTCACCTTCGCCATTCGCGTGATATCATGAAGAATTTTCTCAATAAACTGCAGGGCGATCGCACCATTTGGATGGTGACATTTTTCCTTTCCATTATTTCGATCCTTGCTGTTTACAGTGCCATCAGCACGCTCGCATACAAGGCGCATGGCAATAACCTCCGTTTCCTAATAAAACATACGCTCATGATCGGTGGCGGTATTACCATCATGTATTTTGTGCACCGCATGAAGTTCGGATTCTTCTCGAAGTTTTCTGCTATCATGATCTACGTTGCCGCCGGATTGCTGCTCTACGCGCTGGTTTTTGGGGCAAACATCAATGGTGCCGACAGATGGATTCCGATACCACTGACAGGTCTCACGTTTCAGCCAAGCGACTTTGCCAAAATTGTACTGGTTATTTATGTTGCCAGAATGATCCGACTAAAGCAGGATGTACTGCACGATTTTAAGTCCGGTGTCATGCCGATTCTGGTGCCCATAGTTGTGATTTGTGGACTTATTCTCAAAGCGAATTTCTCTACCGCTGCCATGCTTGCTTTTGTCTGTATCCTGATGATGTACCTCGGTGGTGTGCCTTTGCGTCACTTATCTAAAATTGCACTTGCTGGTGTTGCTATGATACTTGCAATCATTGTAATCGGTGAGACAACGAATATTCTGCCACGCTATCAAACCTGGAAAAACCGCCTCATCAATAAAGCCGATGCAAGCAGTGATGGCAATTACCAGGTCAATATCGCCAAATACGCCATCTACGAAGGAGGAATTTTACCGCACGGTCCCGGCACAAGTAGTTCACGAAATTTTCTTCCCCATCCATATTCTGATATGATTTATCCCTTTATCATCGAAGAATATGGTTCCATTCTCGGAGGCATTGGGCTAATCCTATTGTACCTTATTTTGCTCTATCGAACCATAAAACTCAGCAAGTTCAACGAACGGCTCAGTGCACAGCTGGCAGCCATGGGACTTGCTTTTATGCTCGTCATTCAGGCATTTATCAATATGGCTGTAGCCGTTAGTTTGTTTCCGACCACGGGGCAGCCATTGCCACTTGTGAGTATGGGTGGTACGAGTACTTTGTTTACATGCCTCGCACTGGGAATTATCCTGTGTGTGTGTCGCACCAAAGACGAAACCGAAGAAGAATCTCCGCAAGACACCGATATTCCGCGCAACGTGGCAGCCGTGGATGTGAATCTACCTCTAAAATAAACAGGCATACTTTGAAAATCATCATTTCAGGAGGCGGCACAGGCGGACATATTTTTCCGGCCATTGCAATTGCCAAAACCATTCAGTCGAGAAAGCCCGATGCCGAAATTCTTTTCGTTGGAGCAGAGGGCAAAATGGAAATGGAAAAAGTTCCTGCTGCAGGATTTAAGATTGTTGGGTTGCCCATTGTTGGCATTCAGCGGCGGTTGACATTGAAGAATCTGGCCGTGCCATTTAAGCTGCTGTCCAGCATGATTAAAGCGCGTCGCATATTGAAAGATTTTAAGCCGGATATTGCTATTGGAGTCGGCGGATATGCCAGCGGACCTCTTTTGCGCGCTGCAACTGGCAAAGGAATTAAAACGCTGATTCAGGAACAGAATTCATACCCCGGAATCACGAATAAAATCCTTTCATCCAAAGTAGATCGCATTTGTGTAGCCTATGAAGGATTGGAAAAATATTTCCCTCAGGAAAAGATTGTGATAACTGGCAATCCTGTGCGTCCGGAAGTAACCAAATTGGAAGGTAAACTCGAACGTGCTCAGGAGCAGTTTCAACTCGATCGTTCTAAAAGAACCATTCTGGTTATTGGCGGTAGTCTCGGTGCCCGAACCATCAATCTCGCTATCCGCCGGTGGGCCGAGGATCTTGTGAAGGAAGGCTATCAATTGATTTGGCAGACAGGCAAGACATACATCGAAACCGCGCAAACATTTGTAAAAGATCACAACCTCAGCGATGTGCATGTCTATGAATTCATTCGTGAAATGGATCTCGCCTATGCTGCTGCCGATATCATTGTATCAAGGGCCGGAGCCATGAGTATTGCGGAGTTATGCCTGGTGCGCAAACCGAGCATATTTATTCCATCACCCAATGTTTCTGAAGACCATCAAACCAAAAACGCCATGGCGCTTGTGCAACGCAATGCGGCCGTATTGGTGAAGGATGTGGATGCACAAAATGATTTGAAAAGAGAAATTCTGGCGCTAATTACCAACGAACAAAAAATGACACAATGCGCTGCGAATATGGCCGCGCTTGGGTTTCCAAATGCGGCAGAGGCAATCGTAGCCGAAGTTTTTGCTCTGATCAATCAGAAAAATTAGTGTGAAACCAATTCCGAAGTGTGGGTCGAAGTCATAATCAACGTTTGTGATTTACCACCCACAGCAAGTGAAACAATGTTTTTTTGTTCTGGAAATGACTCCAATAAAATGGTATTGTCGATTTTAAGTGTATGAAAATCGGTTGACTGCATCATTTCGAAATAACAAATGGTGAGGTCATTCTCTACTTCTTTTCCGATATATACCAGCATCTGATCCTGGTCGTTGAATTTTAGTTTGAAGTGAGCATTGATGTAATTTTCTACCAGCGTGCCTGCATTCACTACCTCATTCTCTTCTCCCAAATGAATGGATTCGCCGCCTATGGCATTTTCAAGATCGTCTGTAAACATCTTTACTGTAATGCCATACGACTGATTTTGGGCACTGTATTCGATGATTGTATTGCTCACGTAAAATTTATGTGCATTAAACGAGAGCAATGGCAGAAGCAAAAAAGTTGCGAGAATGTGTTTCATGTTGGTAAATGAATGGAGAAGTTTTGGATTTAAAAACCGACTTCCGTCCTGCAAAGCTACTTTTGACCCATGTCTTTTGTATTTAATTCTGAGAATATTTTAAAATCGACTGGTTTAATAGCTGGTGCGCACAATATTGTTATCACTTCGCACAAATCTCCCGATGGCGATGCTGTGGGTTCATTGCTTTCGATGTTATTGATGATGGACGAACTGGGTCACAATGCTACTGCCATTCTGCCGGATGAACCGCCTGCTTTTCTGGGTTGGATGAAAGGTGCGGAACGGATTGTTGTATTCGATCAGAATGGGGATGCAGCCAAAGCGGCCATTGCAGCAGCCGATTTGATTTTTGTTCTCGACTACAACGCACTTCATCGTACAGGAAGCGAAATGGAAATTGAACTGGCAGCCTCACAGGCTCAGTTTATCATGATTGATCATCACCAACAGCCGCAGGATTTGCCCGGTGTCATATACAGCGACACATCCTCATGTAGCACCTGTCAATTGATATATGAGTTTTTTGTCGCCAGTGGATGGAAAGAAAAAATCAATCCGTCCATGGCAGAATGCCTGTACTGTGGCATCATGACCGATAGTGGTTCCTTCCGTTTCCCAAGTGTTACTCCAGATACGCACCGCATCGTAGCAGAAATGATGGAGAATGGTTTGGATCACGCTCATGTGCATCGCGAGGTGTATGATACGAATTCCCTGGATAGGTTAAAACTGGTTGGATTTGCACTGAGCGAAAAGCTCGAGGTGATCGAATCATGCGCAACGGCTATCGTTTCTATTTCAACGGAAGAATTGAATAAATTCAGTCATCGTCCCGGTGATACCGAAAGTCTGGTAAACCAGGCCCTGAGTATCCAGGGTGTTAAACTGGCTGCCTTCTTTCGTGAGGGCAACAACGAAGTAAAAGTTTCGTTTCGCAGCAAGGGAAACTTTGATGTCAATGCTTTTGCGCGTCTAAACTGGAATGGAGGTGGGCATCGCAACGCGGCAGGTGGAAAATCAACAGATGATCTGGAAACCTCTATTGCACGTTTTAAAAATGAAATAATCGGGATATCCGATCAAATAAAGAACTCCTGATATATGAAAAATTTTGTGTATGTACTTCCACTAATTCTTTCCGTATTGGTGGGATGCAACGGGTGTAGCGATAAAAAAAAGACATCTTCTGCAACAGATTACAATCAGGTTCAGCAAGACCTTATTGATGAAAGCAAAAAACAACATCAAAAGGAAATAAAGGCTATCCAGAAATTCATCCAGGAAAAGGGATGGCCAATGCAGGAAACCAAGACCGGACTTCAGTATTGGATTTATGAAAATGGCACTGGGGAAAAAGGTGCGCTTAATAAAATTGCCACCATTTCATATACCATCACCTTGTTGGACGGAACAGAGTGTTATGAAGCTTCTGATAACAATCCCAAACAATTCAAAATTGGTCAGGACAATGTGGAAAGTGGCTTGCATGAAGCTGTGCAACTGATGCATACAGGCGATCGTGGCCGATTTATTTTACCATCGCATCTTGCATTTGGATTTACAGGCGATTCAGGTAAAATTCCTCAAAATGCTTCTGTTGTTTACGATATTCATTTGTTGATGATCCAATAAATTCTGCCCTTGTGAAGATTCAAAAAATTGTCGTTTTCTGCGGTTCTTCGATAGGAACTGATCAGGTGTATTCGGATGCTGCAAAGCATACGGGAATGGTGTTTGCAAAGCGAGGCATCGATCTTGTTTACGGCGGTGGCGGAATAGGTCTTATGGGAATTGTAGCCAACACGATGATGGAAAATGGCGCCAGGGTGACAGGTGTTATTCCGAAATTTCTGGCTACCAAAGAAATTGCCAACAATGAAATCACCGAATTGATAATTGTGGATACCATGCATGAGCGCAAAGCACTTATGAGTCAATTGAGCGATGCTGTGCTTGTGCTTCCGGGCGGAATAGGAACGTTGGAAGAGTTTTTCGAAGTATTTACCTGGGGACAATTGGGCTTGCATCAGAAACCCATTGCAATACTAAACATCAATGGATTTTACAATCCACTTATTGAATTGATTGATCATATGCGTTCACAAGGATTTCTGCGCTACGAACATTTCAATATGCTTATTGTAAGTGATTCTCTGGAGGAAATTCTCACCAAAATGGAAGCTTACTCACCTCCTCCTTTGCCCAAGTGGTTCAGTGAATCAGAGATCTGAGTAAAGATCGTGGACCTGCTCTATTCTTAAATCAGGTTGAATTTTTTTCTGTATTGGCGTGTAAGAAATGCTATGAATACAGTTACTGCCAGTGTTGGTGTAAGCCAAATGTACCAACCATCTCCGAGCAGTTGCACATTCACCAGAAAAGCAGTAGTGGCCGCAATGTAACTGCCAATCATCCGTGTGAAATGCATAAAATACCAGTGCATATTGCCAAATCGTTTTGCATTCAGTTTTAGAAAATGGTATTTGTAGTCCTCAAGACTTCCAAGAAATAACAATACTCCAAATACAAACGGCACCGTCGAAAACCAGCCATTGCCTTTTAAAAGAAATAGAATTGTGACAATAAACAGGAAAATGCTGGATAAAAATCCAAAGATCGTGATCCATTTGTCTGTCAGGCTGCCCTGTCCTTTGGCTTTCATATTACCATAGCGGCGACCGGTCCAGACAAGGAAAAGGGAAAATATGGATACCGAGGCCAAAAACCAATTGCCGCTGTAAATGGAAGGAGGCAATGCGGTCAAAAAGATCACAATCATCAATGTGAAATAAAGCTTACCTGCAATGCGATGAAGAGAGCCTTTTTTGGGCATTATCATTTGCCAAAGCCCGATAATCAGCACAAATATGCCACAAAGAATGTGAATGAATTTGGATGCCAGATGAATGAAGTCCATGTGTGAGATTTGTACAAAACTAATCCTTTTTTCAATCCTGTATTTGCAGTAAAAGACCAGATAAGACCATTCAATGTGTGATTTCTTTTATGGAAAAGCGTCCCGGGTTTATTATTGCATTGTGTCTGATTGGCACAATTTTAGAAAGGGCTAAGAAAAATCTTAAAACAATGTTTCAGAAATTAAACTACATTCTTATTGCGGCAGTGGCCATCGCGTTCACTTCCTGCACGCGCGAATCCAGTGATTCTGTTGATCAGGATAAAATTTGGGTTAAGTATGAATTGGAATACGACGCGAATGAAGACGTGACAAAAGCACGTGCAGAATTCCGCTTCGGTGGAGCTTTTGGAACTAAGCTCGAACTTTCTTCCCCCGCCACAATTAAGTTCAATGGATCGGCAGTTCCATTTAATTCCACCTTTGCTTTTTATGAAAAGGAAATTCCCGGACTGGTAACCGAAGGCACGTTTGTTTATCAGGATGTGGATGGAAACACGTTCACCAATGATACTCCAGATATGCGCAGTGTAGCATTCCCGGCGGGTGATATTACCGTTGTTGGAGGTTCGGATTATGTCATGCCTTTTGTTGGCACTGCTATTAGCGGGGGCGACATTGTTACCCTGGTTTTAAATGACAAAATCTTCGCGACCTCGCAATCTGGTGCGACATCCATTACACTTGGAGGTGTGCAAACAGCAGAAATAACTGCCGGACCATACATCGGCTACATGTACCGCACCGTGAGCGCTACCCCTGCCATGGCAACAGGCGAAGGTGGACTGATCTGGGTGACACACAAGGCGGCGAACAAAGCCATCACTGTTCAATAATTTGAAATCTTACATAGAGGCCAATCACCATTGGCCTCTATTTTTGTTGTTGTATTTATGCATATGCCACCGCGTTTTCGAAAGCTAATTTGTGCATTTCTCGCCGCAATGGGATTTGCTACTTCAGGTTGCCACAAAACAAAATGGATCTGGGAAACCGAAGAAGAATATTTTAAACTCCCATATTGGGACCAGCGCGTCAAAGAATTGCACAAACGAGAATACCAAACCGGCAACGTAACTTTTTTTATCGGTGACAGCATCACGGAGGGATATGACCTCTATCGGATGTATGGCGACAATACAATCGTCAACATGGGAATTGGAGGCGATTTTACAAGCGGTGTGCTTATGCGCCTGGACCTCGTTAAAAAATACCAGCCTAAAAAAGTTTTTCTGATGATTGGGATCAACGACATTCTCAAAAATGTCCCAATAGAAGTCATTCAAAAGAGGTATGCAGAAATAATTGATACCATTCTTCGTGACAGCCCAACGACTCATTTGTATATTCAGAGTAATCTGCCAACGTTGAATCTGGGAGGCAATCTCACAACCAATCAGCCCATACTTGACAAGGTAAATCAACTCAACGAATTTTTACGAATCCAATGCGCAACCAAGGGTGCAGAGTTTATTGATTTGCATTCGCATTTTATGAAGGATGGACAACTCAATGCCGAATACACCTACGATGGATTGCACATCAGCGAGGCGGGCTATCAACTCTGGACGCAGATTATTTCAGAGTGCGTAAGAAACTAAGAGCCTGTTTAAGATTTCATGAATTGAATTGTTATAAGAGAATTTTTAGTTCAGGCAAGGCAAAATTTCAGAGAATAGTGGCTCCTATTTGATGAAATTTTAACGAAGTATGAACTAAAAAGGCACATAACAAACGATTTGATGGAATTTTAAACAGGCTCTAAATCGGGCTGTGTAGTTGTAACGATATTGACTTCACCAAATCGGTGATTCTGCAATTCGAAAACACAATTTCCGTGCAGTCCGGTATAATCGGCATATACCAGCGAATCACCAGGGTCAAAAGGTCTCACATGAATATCCCGGGCAAAGTCGACATGTTCACCGAAAAATTTAAAAACTGCTTCTTTGGCACTCCAGATGAGTGTGATGTAAGATAGTCTGGATGGGTCATCTGGTAAAAAAGAACGCTCATTTTCATTTGTGAACTTTTGTTCGATCTTCAGCAATTTGGGATTTTCTTCCTGAATATCCATGCCTATTGACGTGCTTGCCAAAACCACGCCCGCCAGATCATCGCTATGGCTAATACTGATATGAGCAGCATTGTTTAAGATCGGTTTCCCGCTTGGCAAGAAGGTTAGATTTTTGCCCCGTGACATTAATCTCAGCAATATGCGGGAAGTGAGCCATTCACGCTGTCGTTTTTCAAGCCGAATGGCCCGAAGTTTTTCTGTATCAGCAGGACTCAAACCCGCGATTTTTTCCAATAAATCTGTGGGTTCTGTGGCCTTCCAGACTCCGAGCAAAGCATTGTCCTTAAGTTCTCTTGAAAAAATGACCAGTGGCATAGATTTATTTGGAGCTTGTGTGAACAAATAGGGCCTGCAAGTGTAGTGATGGGGCTGCGTTTAAGATACCCAAAATGCCATTTGTTTTTTGGTATCTGGTAAAGAAAGAAGTATCTTTGCCGCCGCTTTAAAAGATTTTTAATCAACAAGATAAATAGAAATGACAACTCAAACCGTTGCTAACGTGACAAAGTACAAAGTCAAAGACATGAGCCTCGCTGAATGGGGCCGCAAAGAAATTAAACTGGCCGAAGCCGAAATGCCGGGTCTTATGAGCCTCCGCAAGGAATATGGCCCAACTAAGCCTCTCAAAGGTGCGCGCATTGCAGGTTGTCTGCATATGACCATCCAAACCGCTGTTCTTATCGAAACGCTGGTTGAACTTGGTGCAGATGTGAGTTGGAGTTCTTGCAATATTTTCTCAACCCAGGATCATGCCGCTGCTGCCATCGCTGCTGCCGGTATTCCTGTGTATGCATGGAAAGAAATGACAGCTCAGGAGTTTGACTGGTGTATCGAACAAACCCTTCACGCTTTCCCGGACAACCAACCTCTCAATATGATTTTGGATGACGGTGGTGATTTGACCAACATGGTATTTGATAAATTCCCAGAACTCGTTGCTGGAATCCGCGGTATTTCTGAAGAAACAACAACGGGTGTGCTTCGTTTGTATGAGCGCGAGAAAAACGGAACACTTGTTCTTCCTGCTATCAATATCAACGACAGCGTTACCAAGAGCAAATTCGACAACAAATACGGTTGCCGCGAGTCATTGGTAGATGCCATTCGCCGCGCTACTGATTTGATGATGGCAGGCAAAGTGGCTGTAGTTGCAGGTTTTGGCGACGTTGGTAAAGGTTCTGCTGATTCACTTCGCAATGCGGGTGTGCGTGTAATCGTTACTGAAATCGATCCAATCTGCGCATTGCAAGCTGCAATGGAAGGGTTTGAGGTGAAAAAAATGGATACCGCTATTTTGGAAGCAGATATCATCGTTACCGCAACAGGAAATCACCAGATCATTGTAGGTCGTCATTTCGAAGCGATGAAACACAATGCTGTAGTTTGCAATATCGGTCACTTCGACAACGAAATAGATATGGCCTGGTTGAATACCAATTACGGTGAAACCAAAGACGTAATCAAACCACAGGTAGACAAGTATACCCTCGGCAACAAAGACATCATTGTTCTTGCTGAAGGTCGTCTCGTAAACCTCGGTTGTGCTACTGGTCACCCATCGTTTGTAATGAGTAATTCATTTACAAACCAGACTTTGGCTCAGTTAGAGCTTTGGATGAACCATGGCAAATACGAAAACAAAGTGTACGTTCTTCCTAAATTCCTCGATGAAAAAGTAGCTCGTTTGCACCTGGAAAAAATTGGTGTGGAATTGGAAACTTTGACCGAAGGACAGGCATCTTACATAGGCGTGAGTGTGGATGGTCCGTTCAAAAATGATCAGTACAGATATTAATCTATTCTTAAATATTCTTTTAAAACACCGTCTTTTGGCGGTGTTTTTTTTTGATTTCACATTCGTAAAAAGTGCTTAATTCCATTTGAAACTTGTTTTCGGTTGGAATATCAAGAGTTTAAAATTGGAATCGAATACCAACAAAACTCTATTCGGACCAAGAAATGCTTGAAGACATGCATGAATCTCTTCGCGAAAATTCCGCAGGAATCTTAATTCCCTTAACTCCATAATGTTGGAAATAGAGCGCAGGATCCGCCATATGTGGCTTTCATCTTTTATGTTCGAAGTTAGGTAGTCTATTATATAGCAGTGCAACTTTGGGATTCAAAGTTTCATGTTACCTAGGTAACTCCTTTTTTTACTGTGATTTTAAAAAAGGATTTTTTGGATTTGTGGGATTCCTTAAAGAAAAGCCATAATAGACATTTTGAACTGTGAAAATCGTAAGAACGTGAAGCCTTTTCATCGCGCCAATTCCACAGGAATCTTAATTCCTTAACTTCTTAATGGTGAAAAAATGGGCGCAGGATGCGCCGAATAAGGTCTTTCAATGTTGTCACAATTCCTTTTATACTGGTTCACCACCTATGGCCCCTTTTAGAAATGTAATAATTCGACTTATATTTATTGAGATTAGATGCAGCGTATGGCAATAAAATGTTGTCATGCATGTTAGTGCACGTCGCTATTCCTTTGGTATGATAAAATCACTGCTTTTTACAGGATGTTTTTTATTGCTTTTTTTGCTGAGTTCCCATGCCCAGCAATCGACGAATTCATTCACCATTTCCGGATTGGTGATGGAATCGGGTAGTGCAGAAACCTTGCCCGGTGTCGTTATTGTTTGTGCCGAACCCAATGTTGGCGCTGTTTCCAATGCATTCGGATTTTATTCCTTGACATTGCCGCAGGGACCAAGAAAAATCACCTTCTCCTTCGTAGGGTTTACAGCTGTTGAGTCAACAATTGATTTGACAAAAGATATGGAGTTGAATATTTCACTATCCAATGTGGCATCTACTGGTGAAGTGGAAATTATTGCTGATAAAGAGGAGCGGATCAGCGAAGATTCCAGAATGAGTACCATTTCAATTCCGATCGATCAAATAAAAAATATACCAGCATTGCTTGGGGAGAAAGATGTACTCAAAGTAATTCAGTTGATGCCCGGAGTGCAGAAAGGAAGTGAGGGCAGCAGCGGATTTTATGTGCGCGGTGGAGGTCCTGATCAGAATCTCATCATGTTGGATGATGCAACAGTGTACAATGCAAATCACTTGTTTGGATTTTTTTCATTGTTTAATGGTGATGCTTTAAAAAGTGTAGAATTGACCAAAGGTGGATTCCCGGCGCGTTATGGAGGCCGATTGTCGAGTGTACTCGAAATGCGTATGAAAGACGGTAACAAAGAGTCTATTCACGGAGAGGCAGGCATTGGACTGCTTTCATCGCGGTTAACGCTGGAAGGTCCTGTAAAGAAAGGAAAGAGTTCATTTCTGGTTTCTGGCAGAAGAACGTATTTCGATTTGCTGATGCAGCCTTTTGTACTCGCCGCTACAGATGGTGAAGTATTGGGTGGATATTTTTTCTACGACTTCAATGCCAAATACAATCACATACTGGATGATAAGAATAGATTGTTTGTGAGCGGCTATTTTGGCAAAGACAAATTTTATGCGCGTGAGAAGGATGATGATTATCTTACCAAAACAGATTTTAACTGGGGCAATGCAACTGCTACTGCGCGTTGGAATCACATCTACAATCCGAAGTTGTTTTCCAATACATCATTGATATATACCAACTACAAATTTGAGATTAATTATCTGGAAAGAGATGAAGACGATGAAGAGGAATTTTCGTTGAAATACTTCAGCGGAATTCAGGATGTTTCACTGAAATACGATCTGGATTTTATTCCAAATCCCAATCATTATATCCGCGCTGGTGTTTTGATGACACGCCATTTATTTCGGCCAAGTGCAACGGTTATCAAAGGCACATTTGAGGAAGACAATGTAAATGTAGGAGAGAAAGTGCCATCGTATGAAAACGGTCTGTACCTGGAAGACGACTGGTCGATCACCGAGTTACTCAAAGTAAATTTTGGCTTACGATTGAGCCATTACAATGCTCAAAAGAAAAATTATCTGCGACCTGAACCGCGAATTTCTGGTCGGTATATGATTCAAAAAGATCTTTCTGTAAAAGCAAGTTATGCGCTGATGAATCAGTATGTGCATCTGTTATCCAATACGGGCGTGGGGCTTCCAACCGATTTGTGGGTGCCCGCAACATCCAAAGTAGGACCACAGCAATCTGTGCAATATGCATTGGGTCTGGCAAAAGATATTCCGGACAAAGGGCTTACGGTTTCGCTTGAGGGATACTACAAAACCATGGAGGGTGTTATCAGTTATGTGGAAGGAGCGAGTTTTCTCGATGTAGATGAATCAACCAGCGGTGAAGAACGCGATCCTCTCGCGTGGCAGGAGAATATTACCATCGGGAAAGGAAAAAGTTATGGTGCTGAATTTCTTGTTCAACGCAAATTCGGAAAACTCACAGGATGGGTGGGGTATACTTTGTCGTGGACGAAACTTCAATTCGATGAACTAAATTTTGGAAGAGAATTTTATGCACGTTACGACCGAAGACATGATGTTTCAGTTGTAGGAATTTACAAACTAAGCGAAAGACTCACCATTTCTGCTACCTGGGTATATGGCACGGGACAAGCCATTTCATTGCCGCTTGCCAGCTTTGATCCGCCCGCGCAAATAGGATCTATTTCTCAGAATGGTCCGCAATCCTATTTTTATGCAGAAGACTATGGAGCGAAGAATGATTTTAGAATGAAGGCGTTTCACAAACTGGATGTTGGTTTGCAATGGCACAAAAAACTCAAGCGCTGCGAGAAAACATTTGAACTCGGATTTTACAATTTATACAACCGCAAAAATCCTTTTTACTATTATCTCGATACTCAAACTGTAAATGGCGTTTCGGATACAAAACTTATGCAAGCTTCTTTGTTTCCTATTATTCCGAGTGTTTCATGGTCTTATAAATGGTAATGCAATGAAAAAAAGAAATTGGTTTATACTTGCTTTTTTGGGAATGATATCCTTGTCTTCCTGCTTTACTGAGGTGGATATAGATATTCCAGAGCAGTATCCCAAACTTGTAGTAGGCTCTTTTATCAATCCGGAAGATTTGTATATCACCGTAGTTGTGAAATCAAGTAGTCCGATTTTTACAACGTATGAAGATATCGAGATTGAGGAAGTATTGCCCAATGCTGTTGTTACGCTATCAGATGGAACCAATCAGATTAACATCCCCTATGTGTCAGGCGATGATTATTACCTTATTCCCATGACAGATTTCCCCATCAACTATGGTGGCACCTATACGCTGGAAGTTTCTGTTCCTGGTTATGAGACTGTCACAGCAACTACCACAGTTCCATCGTCCCAACCCGAGTTTTTAGAAAACGTGGTGCTTGAAGTGGATTCAGTGGTGCAGGAGTATTTTTCATACATCGATTATACCATGCGCTTCAAATGGCAAGATCCATCTCAGGAGACGAATTATTACAGACTGTATGTGGAAGAGGCAAATTCCGGAGCTTTTATCAATACAGATAAATTTATTTCCGATGAAGGTGAAAACGGTGAAGTCATAAGTACACTTGGAGTTATTCAAGCGGATATGGATGGTTCGGGAGACGCTTTCAGGGCTTTTCTGATCAATGCATCAGAAGATTATTACCTCTATCATCGTTCACTTACCAATCTAACCTATGGCGATCCATTTGCCGAACCGACTATTGTGTACAGCAACGTAAAAAACGGACTGGGTTGTTTTGGTGGTTACACTTCCAAACAAGTCGTTTTTACTCCGTAGTTACTTTGTCTTTGGCCAGGTATTTTCGAATTCCCCAATGTCCTAAATAAATCAGCGGTGTGAGCGAAATGGC
>JBJXFC010000203.1:0-9270 GCA_046153915.1 Flavobacteriales bacterium | reverse complement strand
TCAAAAGCTTTTTCGAACAATGAAAGCATATCGGTATTCGCCAGCCATTTATTTTCTTTCCCTGCTGTCCAGCGCTGGTATTGTTGCAGCAAACCATACATGCCAATCTGATCGATGGAAGTTCCGTTTTCATTTCCAATCAATGCATTAAAAATATGGATCACGTTGTTGTTGATTCCCACTCCCCAGGATGCTGCTGTGATATCATTGCCGGCATAATCTGGCAAAGAATCGATGAGATCCATCATGTTGTTGAAGAAGGTATTTTCTGTTGCCTGTTCTTCGGTTTTTAAACTGCCATTGAAATAATAAAAGTCACGTGTTTCATCTTCTACAAATTGCGCACCACCAGCAAGTGCGATGTCATGCAACAACGATCGTTCACCGTGAATTTCTTCGGCGCCAAGCTCTATGGGAAAATCTGCAAAGTCTTTAAGCGTTCTGATGCGCCCACCAATTCGGTCTGAAGCTTCAAGGATGATTACATCTGCACCTTGAAGATAGAGCAGATAAGCCGCATACAATCCGGCTGCTCCTGCTCCAACAACAATAACACGGCCTTTGTATTCCGTGCCCTCAAAAAGAGCCTTCTTCTTGCAAGCAGCAAGGAATTCCGGAAAGAGAATCAACCCCGGAACAAGAATGGAGGCTTGTTTTAAAAAGTGCTTTCGATCCATGGTTTAAAAGTAATCAATGCACATATATCGTAATTCCATCTCAAATATTTTTATTCCATCATATTTTCACAACCTGTTATAAAGTTTCAATGAGAATAGACAAATACCTCTGGTGCATCCGTGTGTTCAAAACACGATCACTCGCCGCCGCCAATTGCAAAGCCGATAAAATCTGGGTGAACAATGAAATGACCAAGGCAAGTCGTGATATCAAAATCAACGATACCATTCGTGTCAGAAAAGGCCCGGTGCATTTTAGCTGGCGGGTACTTTCTTTTCCAACAAGCAGGGTGGGAGCAAAGCTGGTACCTGTTTATGCCCTCGAGTGCACAGATCCCGATGAAATAAAAAAACTTGAATTACTTCGTCTGCGATTACAGCAAGATCGCCCCATGGGCACCGGTCGACCTACTAAGAAAGAACGCCGAGATCTCGATGATTTTTTCTCACCGGAGGATTTGGATGAGTTGGAGTTGGATTGATGCGATTTTACCATCACACACAACGCGTTGAACAACTAGAATAAGCACATCGATCACCACCATTTTTTTAACCGCAAAGCCGCCAAGGAAAAACATGCAAAGACCGCAAAGCAAAACATCGCGCGTCAATCTCAGCTTACACAGATGCGAACGACAATGGAATTCTGCTTCTGTTGCGTTCTCTTAAAGCAGAAACCTATATCACACAACCTTCTGCGTCTCTGTGCCTCCGCGGTTCATTTTAAAATTGTGCAGCAGTCCTCTGTGTTTTCTCTGCGCCCTCCTTAACGAATTTCATTCGCTCTCTCTGTGGTGAAAAAATGGAAAAGCAAAATCGGAGCAAAACCAGCAGCAAATTGGTCATGCATCATTTTCGATGTTTAAGCCTGCTACATCCTACTTTAGGAATAAATTTCAATGTAAAAGCCGCTATTTCTAATCCATTTTCATTACTTTTAACCACCCAGTATCTAAATTCGCATTATGCAAGAACCCAAAAGACTCTTTGATTTTCCGTATTACCAATTGGAAAAATGTCCGCTCGATGCTATAATGACTTCTCGTCTCAACAACGAATGGCATTCATACAGCACGGCAGAATTTGTCGAAAAGATGAACCTTGTAAGCCGTGGTTTATTGGCACTTGGAATTGCTCCCGGCGACAAAGTAGCGCTCATTACAGCAGGTAACCGAATCGAATGGAATGTAATGGACAATGGGATTTTGCAAATTGGTGCTATCGACGTGCCGATCTATCCTACCATGACACCGCAGGATTACAACTATATCCTCAATCATTCAGAAGCTAAATTGTGTTTTGTAAGCAATGAGGAGCTGTTTTTGAAAGTGAATAGTATAAAATCTGAAGTTCCTTCTCTTCAAGCGATCTACACATTCGAAAAAGTGGTAGGAGCTCAACACTGGACCACATTGTTTTCATTGGCAGAATCCATTCCTCAGTCGACGGTAAACGAACTTTCCCGCAATGTGCGCGAGGAGGATATGGCTACAATCATCTATACCTCGGGAACAACAGGATTGCCTAAAGGGGTGATGTTATCGCATCAGAATATTGCATCCAACGCGCGAGATTGTGAAGAACGTTTGCCGGACCTTGTAGTGGGAAAAAGTGTTTCACTTAGTTTTTTGCCTTGTTGCCATATCTATGAGCGCATGCTACATTATTTATACATGTATAAAAGTGTACGTGTATACCTCACTGGCATGGATGCAATTAAAGATGACCTCGCTGTTGCTCATCCCGATATGTTTACCGGTGTTCCACGACTATTCGAAAAATTCTATGATGGTATTGTGATGAAAGGCATGGCCAATACCGGAATCAAAAAATCCATATTCAGTTGGGCTCACGATCTGGCATTGCGCTGGAAACCGGATGGTGAAAATGGTTGGTGGTATGAGACACAACTCAAGCTTGCCGACAAACTTGTTTTTTCAAAAGTGCGAAATGCATTGGGTTTGGAAAACATCAAAGGTGTTGCCAGTGGCAGTGCGGCCCTCCAACCTCGTCTTGCAAGTTTCTTTTGTGCAGCGGGTATTCCGGTGAAGGAAGGCTATGGACTTACTGAAACAAGCCCTGTAATTTCGGTGAATACTTTTCGTATGCCGCACATGTATCGACTTGGAACAGTGGGAAAACCCATTCGCAATGTGCAGGTAAAAATTGCTGAGGACGGAGAGATACTTTGCAAAGGACCCAACGTAATGATGGGATATTACAAAGACAAAGAGAAGACCGATGAAGTGTTGAAGGACGGTTGGTTTCATACTGGAGATATAGGAGAAATCCGCGAAGGATTTCTCGCCATCACCGATAGAAAGAAAGAGTTGTTTAAGACATCTGGTGGTAAATACGTAGCCCCGCAAGTTGTGGAGAATGCCATGAAGGAAAGCATTTACATCGAACAAATTATGGTGATTGGCGACGGAGAAAAATTCCCGGGGGCATTGATAGTACCAGAATTTACTTTGCTGAAACAATGGGCGAAAAAACAGGGAATTACCACCGACAACAAAGAGGAACTTGTGAAGGATGAAAAGGTGAATGCGATGTTGATGAAAGAAATTGAACGCATCAATCCTAAGTTTGGTGCCTGGGAACAGGTAAAAGCATTTCGTTTACTTCCCCGACTGTTCAGTATTGAGAACAACGAAATCACACCAACATTAAAATTGAAACGCAAAAAAATCATGGAGAACTGGAAACATCTGGTTGAGGACATTTACAAGTAATCCACGCGAATTAATTTAGCCAAGAAGATTTATTTGATGAACCAACTCGATACAGATCTCTTTTTATTTCTCAATGGAGATTTGGGCAGTTTTGTGGATCAGTTGATGTGGTATCTTAGTAAGACATGGCCATGGATTCCAGTCTATGCGGTATTGATTTATACCATTTACAAGAGATTATCATTAAAACTATTTTTATTGGCGGTAGTCGGAATTGCCTTATGTGTTTTTTTAAGTGATCGTATTTCGTTTGAGTTTTTGAAGAACACCGTGATGCGACTTCGCCCTTCGCGTGCGCCAGAGTTGCAGGGAATGATCCATCATGTAAAAGATGCCAATGGGAATTTTTACATTGGAGGCATGTATGGATTTGTAAGCAGTCATGCATCGAATTACGCCGCTATCATCACGTTCTATTTGCTGATTATGCGGCCTGTGAAGAGATGGCTTGTCGTTGCGTTAATAGGTTGGTGTTTGTTTATCAGTTACAGCCGCATTTACCTTGGAGTGCATTATCCCGGAGATATTCTTGGAGGATATGTACTTGGAATTGTCATTGCATTTTTTGTTTATTGGCTTTACATCATCGCTGCGAGAAGGATTTCATCATGAAAGAAATCATCACAGTATTTATTGGTGGCGGCGCTGGATCAGTGCTTCGATATGGATTGAGTTTATGGTGGGAAAAGACAGGCACCTTGTTTCCATTTGGCACATTGGTAGCGAATCTTCTTGCCGCAGCGTTGATAGCCATTTTGTATGCCCTGCAACTCAAACAATCACATCCATTGTGGTGGTATTTGTTGGCCGTGGGAATTTGCGGCGGACTCAGCACATTCTCAACATTTAGTCTCGAGACATTTCAATTGATGAAATCCGGACATTTGCAATACGCCATGCTCAATGTTGTTTTGAGTTTGGCGGGTAGTGTGGGGATTGTGTGGATGTTGGGGAGGAGGTGACACACAAACGTTAATTACTTTTGCTATTTCAGAATAGCTGCAAATATTGGAATTAATCTGGCAAATATTTTTGTAGCTCACTTGGACTTTGCGAAAGCAAGGTGACGTTTTAATTAATGAGAGATTTATCTACCAGGTTTCGTATGATGCAGTGATGCTCCTTACAGTACCGTCGTTATAAATGGAAGTGCTTTTTATCACACGATCAAAATTGTCATAGCTGGTTATCATAATATCTTTGACAAATGGCCAGAATCGCTTAGCAAAAGAATAAGTCTTCGTTCTACGATTATTATTGTCGTAAAAATAGGTCCACCTGCCATATTCGGATTGCACCAAAATTATTCCTTCATTCATATAGACATTAGAAATTGCCTTTTCGCTTCTATGGTATGGAATAATTTTTCTTTTAGTAAGCGATCCATTCTTATCTCGGGTCTCTGTACTTTTTTCAAGTTTATATCCTCGGTATGCGTATGTTGTCGTGCTTTTTCTGCCCATGTGCTTGTAGTGCAATTCATGAACTCGATTCTCTTTGTTGTTAGTATATATTATTTGTGACATTAATTTGTACCTTGAGTCGAATTGCCACTTGGTAATATCCCACAAGGAGTCCTCGTTCGATCGTCGTGTAACCGTTACCATAAGCCCATTGTCGCCTTGGTGGTAATCAAATCCACAAGAATAGGGTATACCAGTTTGACGTGTGATTTGGACTTTTTTTAGTGAAGAATCTGGGTAATACTCAAAAATTCTGTTTTCGTCGATTGCTTTTGATCCAGATATGACCATGCTTTTGACGAGATTGGATTCATATTGGATGTTTAAGGAATAGACGGTATCATATCGGAATAATTTTACTAGTTGAGTCAATTGCCCGATTGAGTCAAACTTATAATACTTTGTCTCAAAAGAACCGGTTTGATGACGTGCAATAGATTGGCTTATTTCACCTTTTTGATTATAATATCCAATCGTTGTTCCAATTGTGTCCTGGCCGATAACGTCAATTTTAGTTATAGTTTTTGTGTTGAAAATGTCTTTAAGCGTGCCAATTCGATCATAATCTATGTAGGCATAAAAAATTTCTGAATTTAGCTCTGAATATTTCATATTTGGATTGAACTGCGTGTAGGAAGATAAGCAGAAAAGGCAAATTATTATCGCAATTGGAATTTTGATAATAGAAATCATGTTTTGGCCTAAATTCATTTCTAGAGCGTAAGATAATGGTGCTATTTAAAGAGCTGGTTCTTTTTGGAATTCCCTTCCGGAATAGTGTTAGTGCCCTTTGACTTTGGTTTTTGTTTGCTTAGGAACAAATATATTTCGATTGTTTGAAATGTTTGTCTTCAAATCGAAATGCTGTCCCATTAAGTCTGGTAAGAAAGGTCAGTTTTTAAGTTTTAGCCCATTATAAATGAGTTGATTTGAATTTCTATACAAGGAATTACCTTCGCACCTTTTGACAAAGACTCAATCCAATGAAAATCAGCTATAACTGGCTTAAATCCTATATCAAAACCGACCTCAATGCCGAGGCCATTTCCGAGATTCTCACCAGTACCGGCCTGGAAGTGGAAGGCATCGAAAAATCCGAATCCATTCCCGGTGGACTCAAAGGCGTCGTGGTGGGTGAGGTGGTGGAATGCGCCAAACACCCCGATGCTGACCGACTATCTATCACCAAAGTGAATCTGGGTGAAGGTGAGCCCGTCCAAATCGTTTGTGGTGCACCCAATGTTGCCGCCGGACAAAAAGTCCTCGTGGCCACTATCGGCACTATGCTGCATCCCAAAGAAGGGGAGCCTTTCCAGATCAAAAAAGGAAAAATCCGCGGACAGGAATCCCTCGGCATGATCTGCGCCGAAGATGAACTCGGATTGGGTGCTAGTCATGCGGGTATCATGGTACTCGATGCAAATGCCGTTGTTGGAACTCCCGCTGCAGAATTTCTCCAAATCCGTGAAGATTATTGCATCGAAATCGGACTTACTCCCAACCGCACTGATGCATTCTCGCATTATGGTGTTGCACGCGATCTCGCTGCCGCCTTGCGCAATATGGAAGGGATTAGCAACGAAACAGCTCCTCTCCAATTGCCAGATGGTGCTATGAAAGCAGCTTCTTCAAACGGAAAAGCGCTGGCTGTCGAAGTTCAGAATTCAGAAGCTTGTCCGCGATATTGCGGCATCACCATCGAAGGAATTAAAGTGGGTCCATCGCCCGATTGGTTGAAGGATTATCTGACCACCATCGGACTTCGCCCCATCAACAATATTGTGGACATCACGAATTTTGTTCAACACGAAATTGGACAGCCGCTCCATGCTTTCGATGCAGATCGCATGGCAGGAGGAAAAGTGATCGTTCGTCTCGCACACGAAGGCGAAAAGATGACCACCCTCGAAGGAACAGAGCGCAAACTCGATGCTCAGGATCTTTTAATTTGCGATGAAAAAGAAGGTCAATGCATTGCGGGAGTTTTCGGCGGACTCACCAGCGGCGTTTCGGATTCTACTACGCGTATATTTTTGGAAAGCGCTTATTTTAATCCGGTATTCGTTCGTAAAACATCCAAGCGTCATGCACTCAAAACAGATGCATCGTTTCGTTTCGAACGTGGTGCCGATCCCAATGCAGCTCCATGGGCTTTGCAACGTGCAGTGAACCTCATTGCGGAATTGGCAGGAGGAACGGTGTGTGGAGAAATGGTAGACGTTTATCCTGCAAAAATCGAGACTGCCAAAGTGCGCTACAACTGGCAAAGTGCTGCACGTTTGATTGGCAAAGAAATTCCAACAGATAAAGTAAAATCCATTTTGAAAGACCTCGAAATGAAGATTACTTCAGAAGATGAAAATGGTGTAGATCTCGAAATTCCTTTGTACAGAAGCGATGTACAACGCGAAGCAGATGTGGTAGAAGATGTATTGCGTATCTACGGTTTCAACAACATCGACATTCCGAAACGTATGTCCTCCAGCACTTCATCAGCTCCGGCTATTGATGCCGAAAAATTGCAGTACAAAGTGTCGGATATGCTTACATCGATAGGTTTCAATGAGATCATGGGCATGAGTCTGACACGCGCTTCGTATAGCGAAAAAACGGCCACTGCGGTGATGGATGCGAATGCCGTTGTGCCGATTTTAAATCCACTCAGCGGCGACCTCGGTATCATGCGTCCAACCATGCTTTACAGCGGTATGGAAGCTATTGCGCTCAATCAAAATCACAAAAATCCGGATATTCGTTTTTACGAATTCGGAAAAATATTTTCCAAATCAGAAAAGGGATATCACGAGGAACGGCGCCTTTCGATTTTCATCAGTGGAAGAAGAATGCCCGAGTCATGGAACAATGCGCAAGACAACGTATCCTTTGTAGATATCAAGTCTGCCTTTGAGCGCGTATTGAGATTACTTGGAATTCCGCAGTTCACATTTGAGAATGTGCAATCAGACATTTATGCTTCTGCATTGGAATACAAAATCGGAAAACAAACCGTTGCAACCGTTGGGCAGATTGCTAAACCAACGCTTAAAGAATTTGATGTAAAGAATGATGTATGGTTTGCAGATGTGCAGTGGGATGCGCTGTTGAAATCACTTTCCGGCAAACGTGTTTCATACAAAGAATCTGAAAAATATCCTGCAGTGCGCCGCGATTTATCATTGCTTTTGAGCAGTGCCACAACCTTTTCTGAGATCGAAAAACTGGCCTACGATACAGAACGCAAATTGCTGCGTACCGTAAATCTTTTTGATGTCTACGAAGGCAAAAATCTGGAAGCTGGCAAGAAGTCGTATGCGGTCAGCTTTGTGCTCCAGGACAATTCCAAAACCATGACCGATCAACAGGTAGAAACGGTGATGTCGCGCATTCAAAAAGCGTTGGAAGAGAGGCTGGGTGCGACACTGCGCGGGTGATTTATTTTTTTAAAACCGCCAAGACACGCAAAGAACCGAAGAGACAAATGTGCTAATGTGTCTAATGTGCTAATGTGCTGAGAGGCATTTTAGCTCCGATTTATGAGGATTTTGAACTGGCATTTGGAATTTCAAGAGGACATTATTTTTGGAACCAAGGAGCTCAGAGAGCTATATCATGCGAATTTAAAATTTTGAAGATCTTTCGACTTCGCACACCCCTCGCCCCTAAAGGGGAAGTTTGAAGAGGCATCTGGAAAAGCGAAAAAAATTATATTTCAAATTGTAATTCTAGACATCTCATTTAACGCGAAGCCTACGCGAATTCTCCCTTTAGGGGTCAGGGGTTAAAATGCGCATCTAAGTCGGAAATTTATCGTTTTCGAAGAAGCCCCATTCTCCATTTTCAATTATTTCGATCATTCGAAGCCACCAGGCCAATCAGCACATTAGACACATTAGCACATTGTATCATCTAATTCTCTGATTCTGGATCATTCGAAGGCACCAGGCATTTCAGCACATTAGCACATTAGACACATTAGCACATTTGTCTTTTTGCACATTAGCCTCATTCAACGACATGCACCCATTCATCCGCCGGAATGAGCAGATCCGTTTCCACATCTCGCACAAGCAATTGCATCGCGATCTTGTAGCCTTTTTTGATTTCAAATCCCAGTTTGTTTGAGTCAAACACAATGACCTGTTCCCGATCACAGGCTATTTTCCCAACGAGTTTGTAGGATTGATCGAAGACCATCACTTCAAACGGTTGTGCTATCTGATAACGTTCTCCGAGCTCAGTGAATTTGTATTTATCGGCGAGAAAAAAGCGCAACTCTCCTGTTGTGGTAAGGCTGTCATAAAGATCCATCACCCGGATTTCTGGTTGATTCACAGCCATAAATTTGTCGATGGTGTAAATGGTATCCCAATCATTTCCATATGGAATTCGTTGCGA